>JAIDME010000257.1 GCA_029050705.1 Acetatifactor sp. | reverse complement strand
ACTTTCTCCTGCACCAGGGTCATGTCTCGCGCCCCGACGCGCTCTTCCTCCTGCTCCAGCTGTTTTTTCAGGCTGGGCAGCCTGCCGTAGGAAAGCTCCGCCGCTCTCTCCAGATTTCCCTCTCTCTGGGCAATCTGTATCTCACTGTTCACACTGTCAATTTCCTCCCGCAGCTTCGAAAGCCTCTCCACTGATGCCTTTTCATTGTCCCACTGAGCCTTCCTGCCTGCAAACTCCTCCTTCAGTTCCGCCAGCGCCTTCTGAAGGTTTGCCAGCCTTTCCTGACTGAGGCGGTCATCCTCCTTTTTCAGGGCAGCCTCCTCAATCTCCAGCTGCATTGTTTTTCTCTGCAGCTCATCCAGCTCCGTGGGCATGGAGTCCAGCTCCGTCTTGATCAGAGCGCAGGCCTCATCCACCAGATCAATCGCCTTGTCCGGCAGGAACCTGTCGGAGATATAGCGGTTGGACAGCACCGCGGCGCTGACCAGGGCATTGTCCATGATCTTGACTCCGTGGTACACCTCATAGCGCTCCTTCAGTCCGCGCAGAATGGAGATTGTATCCTCCACAGTGGGTTCATCCACCAGCACCGGCTGAAAACGCCGCTCCAGCGCCGCATCCTTCTCAATATACTGCCTGTACTCGTCCAGGGTGGTAGCTCCGATACAGTGCAGCTCTCCCCTGGCAAGCATGGGCTTTAACATATTTCCGGCATCCAACGCACCGTCAGTCTTGCCGGCTCCCACAATGGTATGAAGCTCGTCAATAAACAGAATAATCTGCCCGTCGCTGCTCTTCACATCCTCCAGCACCGCCTTCAGACGCTCCTCAAACTCTCCCCGATACTTTGCCCCCGCCACCAGGGCACCCATGTCCAGAGCAAAAATCTTCTTATCCTTCAGCCCCTGAGGCACATCCCCCCTGACAATACGCTGGGCAAGCCCTTCCACCACGGCAGTCTTTCCCACACCGGGTTCGCCGATGAGACAGGGATTGTTCTTTGTCTTCCGGGACAGGATGCGGATAATGTTCCTGATCTCACTGTCTCTGCCGATGACTGGATCAAGCTTCTGGTTTCTCGCCTTCTCCACCAGATCCTGCCCGTATTTTTCCAGGGTGTCGTAAGTGGCTTCCGGGTTGTCGCTGGTGACCCGCTGATTGCCCCGGACCGTGGACAGAGCCTGTAAAAACCGTTCTCTGGTAATGCCGTACTCTTTCCATATCTGTGCAATCCCCCGGTTGGGATTCTTTAACATCGCCAGAAACAGGTGCTCTACGGACACATACTCGTCCCCCAGCGCTTTGGCCTCGTCCTCGGCGCTTATCAGCGCCTTGTTCAGCATCTCGCCTATATAGACCTTGCCGCCCTGTACCTTGGGACGCTTTGTAAGAGCGTCTTCCACCCTGCCGACAAAATGCTCCTTCTGGATTTCCATCTTCTCTATCAGTTTCAGGATCAGGCTGTCCTCCAGAGTCAGCAGGCTGTACAACAGATGCTCCTGCTCAATCTCCTGGTTCCCGTACTCATATGCAAGCCGCTCACAGCCCTCCACAGCCTGCACAGATTTCTGTGTAAATTTCTGAATGTTCATTGTCCCGCCTCCTCAACAGCGTTTTGATTTATCTGTTCTACAATAACTATAACATAAATATAACACCATTTTAAGGAAAATCAATAAACAAAGTATAAACTTATCTGAAAAAGCTGTAAAGTATTAATTGCGGCTGTCAGACTTTGCAGCAAGCCTGAACTGTTAGCGAATCTCCTTCACCTCATAGCCCGCTTCAGTGACCGCAGCGGTCAACGACTCGTCATTGACCTCCTCCGTAAGCTCCACTGTTGCCGTCTTATCCTCCAGGCTCATGGTGACGGCGCTCACTCCATCCACTGCCTCCAGTGCCTTCTGCACTCTGCCGGTGCAATGCCCGCACATCATTCCCTCAATAGTCATTACCTTTGTCATCTTTTTGTCCTCACTTTCTTTTTTTATTGTTCCGCTGTCTTTTGTCTTCATACAGCTTTCACTTTCTATGTCAGCCGGTTTGTCCGGTCCGCATACCTGTTCTGATTTCGGAGCGGCTTTCTCTGCCGTTCCCGCCGCTGTTTCACCTGATGTCTTTTTTTCCTCTGCTGCCCGCTGTGCCGGGAAGCCGCTCTTAAAGCCCCTGAGTCGCAGTGCGTTCCCAACCACGAAAATACTGCTCAGGCTCATTGCCGCCGCCCCGAACATGGGATTCAGCCTGATTCCGAACACCGGAAACCAAACTCCGGCCGCAAGTGGAATACCAATGGCATTGTAAAAGAACGCCCAGAACAGATTCTGCTTGATATTGCGGATAACCGCTCTGCTCAAGCGCACAGCCGTCACCGCATCCCGCAGGTCGCTCTTCATCAGCACAATGTCCGCACTCTCCATAGCCACATCCGTACCTGCCCCGATTGCCATTCCCACATCGGCAGCCGTCAGGGCCGGGGCGTCATTGATGCCATCTCCCACCATAGCTACCTTTCGTCCGTCGTCTTTCAGTTCTCTGATCTTCTTTTCCTTGTCCTGGGGCAGGACCTCCGCCACTACTTCCTCTATGCCAAGCTGTTGCCTGACCGCCTCCGCAGTGCGCCTGTTATCCCCTGTCAGCATCACCACATGAATGCCCATTTCTCTGAGTTTTCGGACGGCGATGTAAGAGCTGCCCTTAATCTCGTCAGCCACGTCAATACAGCCTAAAAGACGGCCTTCCTCACCCACCAGGAGCGGTGTTCTGCCTTCCTCCGCTATGGAATCCAGCCCCTGTGCCACTGTCTCGTCAATGACAATGCCGTTTTCTTCCATGTAGGCCCGGTTGCCTACAAAATACCTGGTTCCGGCTTTTGCGCCGGCGTCCTTTCCCAATGTGGACGTGAGTACCACCTTGGAACCAACTTCCCGCTTTCCCGCCAGGAACACCGCCGTAGGGCCGTCCGCCTTTTCCCATGGAACCCTGGCGCGGGGAGCAATATCCTCTGCCAGCACGCCCTCTACGCCTCTGCCGAAGACGGCCTTGAAGTCCCGAATCTCCGGCAGTTCCAGCTCTTCCCGCTCCGCGTAAGCCACAATCGCCTCCGCCAGAGGGTGCTCGCTTTTCTTTTCCAGTGCAGCCGCAATGCTGACCAGCGTCTCCAAAGACATATCCTGCACATAGCAGCCGGTTCCCGTGACATGCAGCTTCCCGGATGTAAGAGTGCCCGTCTTATCCAGCACTACCGTGTCAATTTCTTTTGCCTGCTGCAGAGCTTCCCCTGACTTGACGAGAATTCCGTGCCTGGCCCCCACGCCTGTCCCCACCATGATTGCCACAGGTGTCGCCAGCCCAAGGGCACAGGGACAGGATATGACAAGCACCGCTATAGCGGAGGAGATGGCGAACTCCGCCCCCGCTCCGGCAAGCAGCCAGACTGCCAGCGTCACCAGCGCAATACAGATGACCGTGGGTACAAACACTCCCGCCACTTTGTCTGCCAGCTGAGCAATAGGTGCCTTGCTGCCGCTCGCCTCCTCCACCAGCCGTATGATCTGAGCCAGCGTGGTATCCTCTCCCACTCTGTCAGCCCGGCACTTTAAAAAGCCGGCCTTGTTCACCGTGGCGGAGATCACCTTATCTCCCGGCTGCTTCTCTACCGGAATGCTCTCGCCTGTGACAGCTGCCTCGTCAATGCTGGAATTTCCCTCCAGGACAGTGCCGTCCACAGGCACCAGACTTCCCGGCTTCACCAGAAAAACATCTCCGCCGCACAGCTCCTCCGTAGGTATCTCCCGCTCATTTCCGACCTCGTCCACCACGATCGCCACTTTCGGAGACAGATCCATCAGCTTTGTGATTGCCTCACTGGTCTTCCCCTTGGAGCGGCTTTCCAGGTACTTTCCTACGGTGATCAACGTGAGGATCATACCCGCCGACTCAAAATAGAGGTCGTGGGAATACTGTTCCACCACCGTCATGTCCCCACGCCCCAGCCCAAAGCTGATGCGGTACATGGCAAAAATACCGTACCCTATGGCGGCGGAAGCACCCAGCGCGATCAGACTGTCCATGTTCGGCGACAGATGACGCAGTGTCCTGAACCCCACTGAAAAAAATTTCCGATTCATGTACAGAATGGGCAGCAGTAAAATAAACTGGGTCATGGCAAAGGTCATTGCATTCTCATTCCCGTGCAGGAATCTGTGTACAAAGGCAGGAATAGGCAGTCCAAACCACTCATTGTACATATGATACATAGCCACATACATCAGCGGAATGAGAAAGCCTATGGAGATACCAAGCCGCCATTTCATGGCTGTCGCTTCCTCCTTCGCCTTCCGCTGTATGCCGTCCCTGCCCCCGTTTCCGGCACAGCCTCCCCGCACATTACTGCCATGGCCGCCGCTATCACATTGAACGCCGCACTGCCCCTGCGCACTTCCCCGGGACGCCTCCGCTCCGCCACTGCTGCTGCTCATCAGACTGGCCCCATAGCCCGCCTTCTCCACCGCACCTTCAATGACTTCTTCGGTCAACAAGTTCTCGTCATATTCTATTTCCATGGTCTCCGTCAATAGATTCACGGACGCCTTCCGCACTCCTTCCAGTTTGTTTACCGCCTTTTCCACATGGGATGAACAGGCGGAACAGGTCATGCCGGATATATGATACCTCTGTTTCATACTCTCCTCCTACACTATATCAAATATATTCAAGTTATAATTTACTTTAATTTCTTAACCAGTTCTACTGCCTCTTCCACTACAGCCCTGTTCCCCTTCTGTATCTCTTCCACCACACATGTCTCCATATGCTCCTGCAGGATCATATAACCGAAGGATTGCAGCGCGCTCTCCACCGCCGCCACCTGGGTCAGAATATCTCCGCAGTACCGGTTTTCGTCCAGCATCCTGCCGATTCCGTTCAGCTGCCCCACTATGCGATTAAGGCGATTTTTCAGCTGCTTCAGCTCCTTTTCTGTTCTGGGCGTGGATTTCAGATGGCAGCAGCAGGAATCAGTTTCATTTTGCGCATCTGAGCTTTTTTCCCTGCTGCTTTCCATACCGTTTTCTGCATTGTTTTCTATATTATTTCCCGCCATACCTATCCTATCCTTTCAATGACTTTGCCGCAAAATACCCCCGCAGGGTATCCTATTTTTACCAAGATATACCCTATGGGGGTATTTGTCAAGTAGTGCGCCGCTTATTTCTGTTTTTCAGACACCGTATCATCGCCGCAAAAGCATGATACCTTCAAAAGTTCCTTGCTGCTATTCCTCCAGCAGCTCGTCAATCTCACCGCAATAGTACTCATACATAACGTCCGCTTTGTAGGCACCTAAGTGGGTAACGGCAATCTTACCCTCCCTGTCTATCACCACGGTATAGGGAATGCCGTCAGACGGATACAGACTGCCTATAGCGCCCTCCGGATCCAGGGCAACGGGAAATTCATACCCGTTTCTCTCCAAAAAGTTCTCCACCGTCTCCTCATCCTCTCCCAGGTCCACTGCAATCAGAGTCAGATCATCTCCGTATTTCTCCAGAAGTCTGGGAAAAGCAGGCATCTCTCCCACACAGGGACCACACCAGGTAGCCCAGAAATTCAGCAGGATCACACTGCCTTCGTGTTCCGACAGGGTGAATGTGCTTCCGTCCGCCAGGACCGCAGTAAAATCCCGATAGTCATCACCTGCCGCCACAGGTCCTGTGGCCTTATTTTCCGCGCCATCTTTCGATGACTGCCCGTCCTCCGGGCCCTTCGATGTTTCAGGCTCCGAATCGCTTTCAGACGTGCCGCCGTGTTCACTGCCGCAGGCCGCCAGGGCAAGACACAGCATCAACGCAAGTATCAACAACTTAAACTGAACTGCTTTAAATCGAACTGTTTTTCTCATGATTTCCGTTCCCTTCCGAAATAGATTGCATTTTTAGGACAGACCGAAACGCAGTGCCCACAGTGGATACACTCGTGATCTCCCACCCGCCTGATGTCCATGGGACAGGCCTTCTCGCACAGCCCACAGCTGTTACACAGTTTTTTGTCCACCCGAACCGCCAGAAGTGCAATGCGGCTGAACATGGAATATATGGCACCCAGAGGGCATAGAAATCTGCAAAATCCACGATATACGAAGATGCAGGCCCCCAGGATAAGCACACACAAAACAGTTTTCCAGCGAAATAGCGCACCTGCCAAAGCCCGGTACTCCTCACGCATTCCCACCAGAAAAAATCCTCCCTCGAGAGTTCCTGCCGGGCAGATGTACTTGCAGAAGGCCGGCACCGGCATGCCCATGGCAAAAGCATACCACAGCGGCATTGCCACTGCAAACACTGCCAAAATCACATATTTCAGCCAGGAAAGCCGCCTTGTCCAACGGCTTTTCTTTATTTTGGGTGTAGGTATCTTATGCAATAGTTCCTGAATCAGTCCAAAGGGGCAAAGAAATCCGCACACAACTCTGCCCAGCGCTGCTCCCGCCAGCAATATAAATCCTGCTATGTAAAGGGGAAGCTTGTTCGGCAGATTGCTCAACGCATTCTGCAGCGCTCCCAGAGGACAGGAAGCTACGGCTCCGGGACAGGAGTAGCAGTTCAGCCCCGGAGCACAGACACCTTTGCTCTTTCCCTTGTAGATGGAGCCCTCCGCAAATCCCGGAAGGTTAGCGTTGTACAGCAGGGCGCTGACTGCCTGGATGCACCTCCGCCTGAAATTCGGCTTTATTCTTTGCTTATCCAATGCCTATACACTCCATACAAATATGAACAGCCTTTATCAGTGTATCACGATAGCCTCCCTGCAGGATGCCGGCCGTCAGCGCAAACAGACCTGCCCCTGCAAGGATTATGCGTATTGTCCGCCTTTTTGTCATGGATATTTCCTCCGGTTTCACTTACATTATAAACCAGGTCAGAAAACCCCGTCAACCATACAGCGCTTCCATGCTCTCCTCCCTGTGTCCCAGCCGCAGTCCCAAAACAGGTTCACCTGCCTTGACCTGCTCTCCGGCTGCGGCAAGGATGTTTCCGACACATGCTCCGGTCTCAACCATAACCGACACGCAGCAGGATGCGCCCTCCTTCACCAGACCTGTTCGGTCAAACTCCAGAAGCAGCTTCCCCTTCCCCACAATCTCGTTCTGAACGATTCTGGGCCGGTAATACCTCTCCATCAGGTCATCCTCTGAATCCCCCACCCGGATATACAGCTCCGCTCCAAATTCCGTTCGGAACAGGAACGCATTTCCCATGGGGAAAATTTTCGTTATCTTTCCGTTTGCGGGCGCATACAGCTTATCCTCTCCCGGGTGGATCGCCACCATCGGTTTCCCGCCGTCACTCATGTCCACCACCTCGCCGGACACAGGACTGCCCACGGAAAACGGAAATCTGATCCCGCTTTCGCGCCTGTTCTCATGAACCGGCCTTTCTCCCGGCTCTCCTATCAGCCTGCCCATACAGAATCCGGCCGCTAATGCGGCTCCCGCTATGGCGGTCAGCCACCAAAAACTGATTACCATACTCACACACCTCCTGTTATAATATGTTCTATTTCTTCCCAAAAAATTGACAAATATTCTCGTCAAAAAATAATTGTTGACATCTTGCAATTATTGATGCTATACTACACCTGTATTCTAAATGAAAGTCATTGAACTCACATATTTTTGTAAGTCATTACGACTTTGATGATGGTTTACAAAAATATGTGATTTTTTTGTCCTAGTTTTAGAATCAACAAATATTTATATTTTTTAAGGAGGTACCACAATGAATAACGGTACAGTTAAGTGGTTCAACGCACAGAAGGGTTATGGTTTCATCACCAACGATGCAACCGGCGAGGAAGTATTCGTACATTTCTCCGCAATCAATGCTGACGGCTTCAAGTCTCTTGAGGAAGGCCAGAAGGTTACTTTCGACACCGAGACAGATCCTCAGAACAGCAGCAAGACCCGTGCTACCAACGTTACTGTTGTAGCATAACTGCTTCTGACTGACGAAGAACGCAAAAGGGGCTGTAAAACAGCCCCCCAAAAAATCCGGGATTTTCGATATTCGAAAGTCCCGGATTTTATATTATGCGCGTAACTATTCAGAGCTGCATTCCCTGAAAATACTGTCAACTGCGATTTTGTATTCCGAAACGCTTCCCGCTTTTCTGATCTTTTTGAGATACCTTTCAGAGTTCTCAAAGCTTTGAATCATAAATGTCCAAAGCTCCTTCATCTTGTACAGGGTGTTGGTATCTCCGGACATTATCTGTATATAGCCCTCCAAAATCTCGTCATGAAACGCCCGCAGCGTGTCAGAGGAATGCTCCCCTGTCAAAAATCCGGGCCTCTGCAGAATTCCCCGCCCGACCATGACGGTGTCAACATCCGGCAGCCGGGAGGTAAGCCATCCCATTGTCCCATATTCGGTGCCATCACCTTCCAATGAAGTTATATCCCCGTTATAGCACAGAGGAATCCGCAGACACCCGGCGGCAGTCTCAAAGGCTTCTATATGTACCCGCCCCCCGTAGCCCTCCCGCAGCAGCCTCGGATGTATGATAAGTTCCTCCATGGGATAGCGGCCAAACAGTTCCAGCAGTCTGCTCCATTCTTCCATATCTTCCACGCCGATTCTGGTCTTGACGGAAATCCTAAGGCTGCATTTGTCAAAAATCTCATCCAGAAACCGTTCCAGTTCCTCCGGTACACTTAAGAACCCCGCCCCCCGCTTCCTGGCCGTCACCGTACCGGAGGGGCAGCCCAGGTTGAGATCAACTGCGGGATAGCCGTATGAAGCCGCCACATCTGCAATACTCAGGAAATCCTCCGGGCGATTGGCTAGAATCTGGGGCACTACATTCATCCCGGCATTATGTTCCGGCAAAATGTCATTGCGCTCTCTGCTGTTCAGTTTCCTGTTTCCGATGAAGGGTGTAAAATATTTTTCCACGCCGCCATAGTATTTGTGATATGCCCGTCTGAAATTGTAGGTGGTGATTCCCTCCATGGGAGCCAAATAGTATTTCATACAGTCCTCAATTATTTACATCCCCTGTTCCGCTTTCTGGAACAAATTTTTAAATTTGGATGAAAGCTTACACAGCTTGTCATACAGGTCGAATGTGATCTCCGTGTCAGGAGCCACCTGCATGTAAGAGCATACCATACATACCATAGTGTAGCTGTCCATAACGGATGATTTCACGATGAGCACAATCATCATTGCCAGTATTACTGCTACAAAAAACACATTGAATCCCGGCATCCCCGTAGCAGACAGGATGGCAATGGTCACCCCCAGCAACAGAAGCCATGCCACGGAAGACAGGAGGAGTGTGATTAACGCCGTCTTAAGCGCATTCTTTAATATGGTCTTCCAGTTCTGAAAATAGATGACCACACCGTCCGCAGCGCTCTTGAAGGCTGACTGCTCCTCATTATAAAAGGTGTATGCCAGACAGCATTCATCCACATTGCCAAGAGCTATGTTGACAAAGGATTTGGCAAAGGACACCAGAGAGTCCATTCCGGGTATCTTGCCCAAAACATTGCCTACAATATCCAGACCGCCGTTAATCTGCTTTACAGCGCCGGACACCAGACGATCCACTGCAAAATATGCGGCAGCAGTGGCAAATTTCTTCTTCACAATTTCTTTCCCGTATTCAAAGGAATTCTCCGGCAGACTGCCCGTGGTCAGCAGGCAGGTGACCACAGCGATATGTCCCGCCTTTATCAGGTAACCCGCATAATACTGTGAAATACCCAGGGCCGCCAAGGACAACGCCATCCATATCATCAACGCGTACATGCCCACAACACCGCTGTCATCCATGGATGAAAGACCCAGCAGGATCAGCCCCAGCACAATGGAAACTGCTATGGCACACCCTCCCAAAGCCAGCTTCATCCACACAAAGTTCATTGTTTGCTTAAAAACGTCATTTGCTTTCATGTAATGCTCCTTCCTTAAGTAAAATAATGCCTGTTTTCTATCTTATGGAGCGGAACATGAAAAGTCAATGTACAAAGGTATGAGCGGTCACTATAGCGGTATAAGCGGTTTAAACCTCTTCTTTTATCCAGACATATCTGGGGTCGTCATCCCGGGTGGTCCAAGGATTGCCGGGCAGATGCCTTATCATCCAGCAGTAATACATGGGATAGCCCGGGGCCGTCACCTGGGGGTGAGTCTCCCCCGGGGTGATAGCCGCATAGCTGCCGTCCCCTATCTTATAGGCATTCTCCCCGATAAAGCAGGCACCGAACCCTTCTTCCCTTTGAAAACGGTAATAGTAAACCTCCGGCTGGGGGTGGGAATGAGGGGTATAGCTCGACCAGCTTCCCTGGTGGTTGATCACCTCGCCGTTTACCATATTGGAATAAGGCGCGTTTTCATAATCAAAAACCGTGCGGACGGTGCGGACCATTCGGTCTTCACAGAGTCCGAATCCAAAGGTTTCGTCCCGGCAGGTATCCGGTGTATAAAACACCGACGCAAATTCTCTTTCATTCTCTGTCTTCTGCACCAGCAGCTCGCTGTCGGCCACAGCCTTCACCGTAATCTTCTTTCCTCTGCACACATGGAGACAGTAGGGGCCTTCCTTGATAAAATCCTTTCTGTGTCCCCCGGCTTTCTGCCCCTCCCATTCGTAGGTCACCTCGCCCAGCACCAGCAGCGCCGCCGTCTCCTCGCTGTCCGAGAAGAATTCTCTCTCCTCCCCCGCCTTCATCCGATAGACGGCAATATCCATCATCATGTCATTTTCCGCATCTCCCGCAGTTGTCAGGCGCTTCACGCCGTTTTCATCGTATTGCGGATACCCAAACTCTTTA
>JAIDME010000256.1 GCA_029050705.1 Acetatifactor sp. | reverse complement strand
GGCTTTACAACGCAAGAATATTGCCCATGGAGAAGAACAGGCCGGTTTTTCGCGGTGAGGTCTGGGTAAAGAATGACAAGATTGCCTATGTGGCGGATCAGGAGGAACTGCAAAACGAGTGGAACGTTGACATACCCCGAATTGCATGGGACGTTGAGGTGGACTGTAAGGATAATCTGTTAATGCCGGGTTTTAAGGATGCTCACACCCATTCGGCAATGACCTTTCTGCGGTCTTATGCGGATGATGTACCCCTGCAGCAGTGGCTGAATGAGAAGGTATTTCCCATGGAAGCAAAGCTGACGGAGGAGGATATATACCATCTGACCCGGCTGGCGATTCTGGAGTATCTCACATCGGGTATTACATCCATCTTTGAGATGTACCTGGCCCCGGGGGCAGCCGCAGAGGCATGCATAGACATGGGGATGCGCTGTGTGCTCACCAGTGGGCTGAATAATTTCAGTTCCTCTGTGGAGCAGATGGAGGAGGAATACCTGAAATGGAATAAGGCAAATCCTCTGATCAGTTACCAGTTGGGCTTCCACGCGGAATACACCTGCTCCAAGGAGCTTATTTATCGGGTGGCCCAGCTTGCTCACAGGTATCATGCTCCTGTTTACACTCATTTGGCTGAAACCGGAAAAGAGGTGGAAGAGTGCAAAGAACGCTATGGCATGACTCCGGCAATGTTCCTGGACATGATGGGGATTTTTGAATATGGAGGCGGTGGCTACCACTGTGTACACATGACGGAACCGGACATGGAAATGTTCCGCAGGCGAAGGCTGTCAGTCATTACCAACCCGGCATCCAACATGAAGCTTGCCAGCGGAATTGCACCTGTAGCCGAGTTCGAAAAGAGAAAAATTCCTGTGGCCATCGGCACGGACGGGCCCGCCAGCAACAACTGTCTGGATATGTTCCGGGAAATGTTTCTGGTGACGGGCCTAAGCAAGCTGCGGGAGGATGATGCTGCCAGCCTGGATGCAATGAAGGTGTTGAAGATGGCTACCGTGAACGGCGCAAAAGCTATGCGGCTTCCAAAGGCTGATGTGCTGGCAAAGGGAAAGCTGGCAGATTTGATCATGCTTGATCTGCACCAGCCGAACATGCAGCCGGTTCACAATATTCCCAAAAACCTGGTTTACAGCGGCAGTAAGTCCAATGTGCTCATGACGATGATAAACGGCAGGATTCTGTACCGGAACGGTGAGTTCAATATCGGAGAGAGCGTGGAGGACATTTATGCAAAATGCGCCAGTATTGCAAAGCGCATTATATATACGGAGTGAAATGGAGGAAGATAAATAATGTTGGAAAAAGTTTTTAAGCTTAAGGAGAACAAAACCACGGTAAGGACGGAGATTATTGCCGGTCTGACCACGTTTATGACAATGGCCTACATCATTGCCCTGAATCCCAATCTGCTGGTCGGTTTCGGAGAGAGCGGGACAAGCCTTTGGAACGGCGTTTTTCTGGCAACCTGTATCGCCTCCGCTGTGGGTATGTTTGTCATGGCATTTGTGGCAAACAAGCCCTTTGCAATGGCGCCCGGAATGGGATTGAACAGCTTCTTTGCAACTGTAGTGGGGAACATTATGATTCTGACGGAGACGACATACCTGGAATCCTTTCAGGCAGCCCTGTGCATCATTCTGGTGGAAGGACTGGTATTTCTGGTGCTTTCCGTACTTAATGTGCGGGAGAAGATTGTGGATGCGATTCCCCTTGGTGTTCGTCTCGGCATTGCGCCTGCTATCGGTATGATGCTGCTGAACATCGGCCTTGGCTCCAACGCCGGTGTGGGTCCCGCCAGCTCGTTTTATGTCATGCGGGATTTCTTTGGAGCACTGACTCCCAGCATCGCAAAGACTGATATGGGAGACAGCTATGCCGCAATGGTTCTGACCGTTGTAACTATGTTCATCGGCCTGTTTGTTATCATCATTCTCTCCCAGAAGGGTATTAAGGCTGCGGTCATTTTGGGTATGCTGGCAGCCAGCATCATCAACTGGGCAGGACAGGCTGTCTTTCTGCACATAAATCCCTTTGCCAACCTGGCGGGTGCATCGTTCATGCCTCCTTTCGGTGATATGGCGGAGACCACTCTGTTTAAGTTTAATTTCAGCGTATTTGCTCGGATTGGCTGGTTCACCGTAATTACTCTGATCGTTACTTTTTGTATCATAGACATGTTTGACACCATCGGAACTCTGGTAGGTACGGCAAGCCGTGCCGGTATGCTGGACAAGGAGGGTAAAATGCCCCAGATGAAGGAAGCGCTGCTGGCGGATGCGGTAGGTACTGTGGTCGGTTCCGCAACAGGCACATCCACCGTGACGACCTTTGTGGAGTCTGCATCCGGTGTGGAGGCCGGCGGACGGACCGGTCTGACAGCGTTGACCACGGGTATTGTATTTTTGGCCTGCATGTTCCTTGCACCCGTTGCGGCTGTCATTCCTCCCGCAGCCACCTCTGCCGCTCTGATCTATGTGGGAGTGCTGATGATTACGGGATTGAAGAACATTAATTTCAGTGACATCTGTCAGTCTGTGCCCACGGCTTTGATGCTGATCGCCATGCCTGTGTCCGGTTCCATTGGACATGCCATCGGTATCGGACTGATTTCCTACGCAGTCATCAAGTTGTTTACGGGTAAGGCAAAGGATGTTTCAGCGCTGACCTATGTGTTGTCTGTGATCTTCCTGGTGAAGTTCTTCCTGGTGGCCTAAGGCGAAAAGATTTTCTAAGGTATTTCATGCCTAAGAAAATCTATGTTTCGCCTCGAAGAATCGCTATGCGATTCTTCATTAAATATTTAATTTAGCGGCATCATGGAGGTTTGGATGGAGTATGTTTTGCTGGCGGCGGCACTGGCGGTATTTGTGACTGTGATATTTACACTTGAGGCCTGCCGCGCGAAAAAGGAAAAGAAGGACTTTGCGGCCAGGCTGTATGGCGACTATTTCAAACTGTCGGACAAGAAATATGCCACGGAACGCTTTGAAAAAATGGACAGCTTTTACAGGCGGCATCAAAAGGATGGGCAGATTGACGACATTACCTGGAATGATCTGGGGATGGATGAGATCTTCAAGCGGATGAACTATACCCTTTCCGCCACAGGGGAGGAGTATCTGTATTATAAACTGCGAACCTTAAGCCGGAACAGGGAGGAACTGGAGCGTTTTGAAGAGAAAGTAAGCTTTTTCGGCGGTCATCCGGATGAGCGTGTGCGTTTTCAGTTCTGCATGAATAAGCTTGGTTATACGGGGAAATATTCTCTTTATGCCTACATAGACAATCTGGATTATCTGGGGGAGCGGAGAAACAG
>JAIDME010000255.1 GCA_029050705.1 Acetatifactor sp. | reverse complement strand
CGCCAGGACACTGGCAATACCGCCCCGGAAATAATCTATCTCCTCCTTATCATCCCCGGAATCAGAGTCAATATCCACGCTGGGCGCAAGAACGCTGAATTCCCTGCCGGTATCATACGCCAGCGCCACATGAAACCTGTCCTCGCTGTCATACTTGTCAATGGCCGCCTGCAGCAACTGCACCACCTCGTCAAGACTGGCAAGATTTACCATGTAGTTGTTCACCTTCAGAGTGTAAGAGCGCTGCCTGGTCTCCAGGATACTTCCCCTGAGCACCTCCTCCATCCGCTCAAGGACATCCTTCTCATCATCCACATGTCCCCACAGCATCTCCTCTCCTTCTATGGAGAGCTCAGCCTCGATAAACACCAGCTCGTCGCTCCGGGACGCAATATTCCGGCGGGCCTGTATCAAAAGCGCCTCCGCCTTTTCCTTTTGTTCCACCGTTCCCACGTCCTGCCCGTTCACAGTCACATGAAACAGGTTGTCCCCCGACGAGGTAAAGGGAGTATAACCCTTCACGAACAACAGGCAGATGAAGAGTGTGAACAATGTAATCTTAATATATGTAAACTTGTACTTTTTATAACTTCTTTTATTATTTTTCATAAGTTTCCCATTTCGGCCGCATTCTAACAATATTTTTATTCTATCAACATTTTTTTCCATTGTAAAGTCAGTTTTCCAAGGATATAGTAAATATAACAACTATGATGCAATTTTTTCGGAGGTGCGGCATGGGCAGTCCCGTTATTTTTCACATTGATGTAAATTCCGCTTTCCTGAGCTGGTCCGCACTGGAACAGCTTGCGGCCGGAAGCGAGACGGATCTGCGTCTGATTCCCTCCATTGTCGGCGGCGATATGAGCACACGCCACGGTGTTGTTCTGGCAAAATCCATTCCTGCTAAAACCTTTGGCATCACTACCGGCGAACCTGTCATAAACGCTTTCCGTAAATGCCCCGGCCTGGTGTCGGTTGCTCCGAACCATGAACTTTATCACCGGCGCAGCCGCCAGCTCATGGATTACCTGAAAAGCGTCTGCCCTGATATCGAGCAGGTCAGCATCGATGAATGCTATATGGATTATTCCCCCATCGCTGCAAACTATACATCGCCGGAAGCTGCTGCCGCGCACATCAAAGACACGGTTTATGAAAAATTCGGCTTTACGGTAAATGTCGGCATCTCCGACAGAAAAGTCCTGGCAAAGATGGCATCCGACTTTAAAAAACCCAACCTGGTGCATACCCTGTACTCCGAAGAAATCTCCGAAAAGCTCTGGCCCCTGCCTGTGTCCAGGCTCTTTCTCTGTGGCCGCTCCAGCGTGGAAACCTTAAAAAAACTGGGGATTCTTACCGTAGGAGACCTTGCCGGAACGGATCCCTCTATCCTGACGGCCCATCTGAAGAGCCATGGATTAATGCTCTGGAATTATGCCAACGGGCGGGATGACTCTTCCGTTCTCCCGGAACCCGCAGAGGCAAAAAACATAGGAAATTCCACTACCCTGACTACAGATGCAGTCACCAGAGAAGCAGCCGTCAAAATTCTTCTGGAACTGGCCGAATCCGTGGGAAGGCGGCTTCGTGCTTCCCATACAAAAGCCGGTCTCGTCTGTACGGAGATCAAATACAGTGATTTCAAATCCGTATCCCACCAGAGTGTACTGGAGTCCCCCACAGCCTCCACAGACGCTGTCTACCGCACAGCCTGCGCTCTGTTTGATGAACTGTGGAACGGCGCGCCTATCCGGCTTTTAGGAATACGCACAGGAAAGCTTTCGGAGGAAGACGAGCCCGTACAGCTCAGCCTTTTCGATTACACCGCGCCGGTGTCGGAAAAACAGCAGAAGCTGGATGCTGCCCTGGACAAAATTCGCAGCAAATACGGCAACAATGCCATAAAGAGGGGAAGTCTTATGGACTCCCCCGATATATAAAGCAGATATTCAATTCTTTTTTACGCTGTAGCCGAAGGTGCCAAGCTGCTCCCCGCAGACAAGGTATGCCCCATGGGAATAGACAATGGGCTCCGCCTCCTCCAAATGAAATTTATGCTTCTCATCCATATATTTTTCATCCGCATGGACAGCAACCACATCTGCCAGAAACATGTGGTGAGAACCCAGCGGTATAACCTTTCTGACTCTGCACTCAATATTCACCGGACTTTCCGCAATCAGAGGTGCCCTGACTTCACTGCCCGGAAGCGGTGTCAGCTTCATCTCCTTAAATTTGTCCACATCACGTCCGCTCTTTACTCCACAGTAATCCGTAGCAAATGCCAGTTCGCGGGTGGTCAGATTGATGACAAACTCACCCGTATCCTTTATGACAGAGTAAGAATATCTCTCGGGGCGGACCGATATGCTGACCATAGGCGGATTGGTACAGATCGTTCCCGCCCATGCAACGGTTATAATATTTGCTTTTCCGTTTCCATCAGCCACACTCACCATGACCACCGGCAGGGGATAAAGCATATTTCCGGGCTTCCAAAGCTCCTTCGCCATGACTTCTCCCATCTTAAATAAAGCTAATACCCAGCATCTCCAGCAGCTGAAGCACTGCACCTGCCAGCGAAAACACCAGCGCCGTCGCTGAAATTCCCAGCACAATTCCAAGTCTGCTTCTCGTGGCATTCAGCTTTCCCGAAATCTCAGCCAGCGTTTCGTTCTGCTTTCCGCTTTCTTCCATGACCACCGCCTGTACATTGCGGTATACCTTCACGCATTCCTTATGAACATTTTCATCCGCGACAGCAAACTTTTCATCCAGTCTGTCCCCGGGCTTCTCCTGATTGTTTTCCTCCAGCTGTCTGGATAACAGATCCACCTTACCGGACAACTCCCCGCTCACGTTTTTCAACTGACCACTCACATCTTCCAGCTGACCGTTCACACTATCCAGCTGCGAGCCCACATTGCCCAGCTGACCGGTCACACTATCCAACTGTACGCTCACATTGCCCAATTGTCCATCTACATTTCCAATCTGCACGCCCAACTTTTCCAGTCCGGACACATCCTGCTGAATTTCCTTAATCTTGGCAAGACTTGCTTCCACCAGTCGGTTTATCTCTGCCACATTTTCCCTGGATGCACTCTTTATTCCATCTGCGCCTTCATTTACCAGCTTCTGAAGCTTGTCCAGGCACTCGTTATATTCGGAGACCCGACTCCTGAGCTTATCCAACTCCTCAATTTCAGCCGTGGTATTTGCCCTGATGATCTCCTGTGCATTCGTTCTCTGTGCCAGTTTATCCATAAATATGTCCATCTTCGTTCCTCCAAACGTCAGCTGTACTTTTCCTTATTATATATATTATATATAGCATATTATATCATTATTTTACACATATTACAACTTTTTTCCGCCCCCGTTTTCTTTGTGCAAAATGTACATATAGGATTTGTTTCATATAAGGTTTTTGTAACATTCACCATATATTTACAGCTTATTCATACTTTGTTCATATTTAATTGTTATACTCTAAATACATTCAAAGAAGCAATTAAGATAATTTTTTCATAATAGCCCGGGTGCCGAAAGGTGCCTGGGCACTCCTCATTTAAGGGTACAGTCTACCCCGGCTCTTTGCATACAAAAGCGAGCGAAAGCTTTTCGGCTTTCACTCGCCTGACAGTCATTTCAACAAACATTATTTTTTACTGATTGCAAGTATCTCATCATTCAGGGACAGCATTCTGGCATCCAAATCAGACACCAGCTTGGCACACTCAACCAGTTCGTTCTTGATGTGCTCCGGTGCATCCCCCTCAAATTTATAGTGAATCTTGTGCTCCAGGCTTGCCCAGAAATCCATGGCAACCGTCCTGATCTGAATCTCCACGGTAGTGTCCACCGTACGGTCCGACAGATATACCGGCACAGTCACGATCATGTGATAACTCTTGTAGCCGCTGGCCTTCGGAAAAGTGATGTAATCCTTTACCGCAATTACCTTAATATCCCTCTGCTCCGCAATCATATCGGCTATCCGATAGATGTCCGACGTAAAGGAACAGATAATTCGGATTCCTGCTATGTCATTTATGTACTTCACCATGTTGTCAATGGTTGACTCATATCCGTTCCGCTTCAGTTTCTTTACAATACTCTCCGGCGTCTTAATCCGGGCCTTGATATGTTCGATTGGATTATATTGATGAACATGCTGGAATTCATCATTAAGAATTCCCATCTTTGTCTCCATCTGCCGCAGCGCGGCGCTGTAAATGAGCGTCACCTCTTTCCAGCTATCCACTCCTTCGCCGTTGTCGCCCTTTAATTCCTTCAGTTCCATTGTTGCTCCTTCATTACAGAGATTTTCTTTCGTTGTAAATTCAATTCTATTATACCATAAAAATTCATGTAAATGTACGATGTTCACAAAAAATTAATCCTTTTTTTATAGAGCAGCTGTTTCTGCCCTGCCTTTTATATTTATGCGGCTTTTTTTACTTTTATGCATAACATTTCAGCCTTACAGCAAGTCACGCCGCCTGGGCGACAGTGGTTTCCTGCTCAGACACGTTTTCACAGGATTTTACAATCCTATCAAAAAAACGTTACGGTACAAAAGCACTCAAGTACAGAGTGCCTGTCTCCCAAGTACGGAGACTAAGTACCCAATGTTTTTTACGATCTTTGCAGGGTTCTACTGCCCCGGGCGGCTGATAGCAAGCATGACAAATGCTCTAATGTCTCTTAAGGTTTTACTTGCACGAGGGTGAAAAATGAATTAAGATAGGAGCGAAAGGAGAAGGACTATGTTTCGTTTATGGGCAAGAACTTTTAAAGACAATCACATGCTGCAGGATACCTGCATTGAAGACGGGAGCGACGATACCCGCACCCACAAGGTTTTTCATGCCCTGGATGAAATATGCCTTCGGTTTGATCTGGGCAAGCCTATCTGGCTGGACAAGACCATTGCGGAGTTCAAGCGGCACCGAAAGGCACGCTTCACCCAGGACAATTTTATTGAAAGTGTTGATTTCGACTATCTGGAAATTCAGGTCATCGAGGAGGATTAATCCTCATATCCGTCAGGGTTGTTCTTCTGCCATCTCCAGGAGTCGGCGCACATCTCTTTGATGCCGTACTGTGCTTCCCAGCCCAGTTCTTCCTTAGCCAGGCTTGCGTCCGCATAGCAGGAGGCAATATCGCCTGGGCGTCTGTCCTTGATCACATAAGGAATCTTAACTCCCGTGGCTTCCTCAAAATTCTTCACAATATCCAGAACGCTGTACCCCACACCCGTTCCCAGATTGTAAATCTTCAGCCCGGCTTTTTCCTCTATCTTCTTCAATGCCTTCACATGGCCTACCGCCAGGTCCACCACATGAATGTAATCCCTGACGCCGGTTCCGTCCGGTGTATCGTAGTCATTTCCGAATACCCCCAGCTCCTTCAGCTTTCCTACCGCCACCTGGGTGATGTAGGGCATCAGATTATTGGGGATACCGTTGGGATTTTCCCCCATAGTGCCGCTCTTATGAGCACCGATAGGATTGAAGTAGCGAAGCAGGATAACATTCCATTCCGGATCCGCCTTCTGAATGTCAGACAGTATCTGCTCCAGCATGGACTTGGTCCAGCCGTAAGGGTTGGTGCACTGTCCCTTGGGGCACTCCTCCGTGATAGGTATAAAAGCGGGATTTCCGTACACCGTAGCGCTGGAAGAAAAGATGATGTTCTTGACCCCGTGCTTCCTCATCACATCAACCAGAGTCAGGGTTCCCGCAATATTGTTTTCGTAGTACTCCCAAGGCTTCTGTACGGACTCGCCCACTGCCTTCAGTCCCGCGAAATGGATGACTGCGTCAATCTTCTCTGCGGAAAAAATCTTCTCAAGTCCCTCTCTGTCCAAAATATCCGTCTTGTAGAAAGGAACCTTTTTGCCCGTGATAGCCTCTACCCGCTGCAGAGATTTTTCGCTTGCGTTACAGAGATTGTCCAGCACGATCACATCGTAACCCGCCTGCTGCAATTCCACTACCGTATGGCTGCCGATGAAGCCGGCGCCGCCTGTCACTAAAATCTTCATAGCTCCCTCTTTTCCGCGGGATGTTACCCGCATTGTTTTTTGTTTCCTGTTGCTTTAAAGGATAACCAAAAACTCTATAA
>JAIDME010000254.1 GCA_029050705.1 Acetatifactor sp. | reverse complement strand
TATCAGGAACAGAATGACCGCGATGGTACAGGCATAGCCCAGCTCATAGCGGATGTTACCGAAATCATGCAGATGGTTCAGGATAGTATGACCCGCATAACTCACGGACGGGAATCCCACCAGGTCGATAGACAGCTGGGACACGGACAGCGAACTGGTAATCTGCATCACCGCGCCGAACATCAGCTGAGGCTTCATGGAGGGCAGGATAATGTACCAGAGTTCCTGCCAGCGGTTCTTGATACCTTCCACGGCCCCTGCCTCCAACAGCGATTTATCCAGATTCTGAAATCCTGCAATAAAGGTCAGGAAGCTGACGCCAAGACTCAGCCACAGCTGTACAATGATCAGAATCGGCATAATGTATTCCTTTTTCACCAGCCATTGAACCGCCTCCTGTATGATTCCCAGCTTCATCAGCCATGCGTTCACCCAGCCGTAGGAGTCGGATGAGAACAACAGCTTCCACACCAGGTAGGCGTTGCCCGAGATGGACGGCGCATAAAACACCAGCGTCATGATCGCCCTGGGAATCCTGGGCAGATCATTTACCATCCATGCAAACAGAAAACACATGATATAGCTGACAGGTCCTGTGATAATGGCGAAAAACAATGTGTTCTTGATGGCCGTCAGGAAAATGGGATCATAGACCATCAGGTCCAGGTAATTGCTCCAGCCCACAAACTCAGGAGCCTCCACCATGTTGAAGGAGGTAAAGCTGAACACAATTGACACAAGCACCGGCAAAAGTGTAAATATGAAAAATATGATTCCGAAGGGAGCAATCATCATATATTTATACTTATGCCTTCTCCAGGTATCGGCAAAATTGCCTTTTTTCTCTTTCATGTCTTCCTCCCCCCTATTCCTTTACCGACAGATGCAGCTCTTCCCGTTTTCTGGTGAGCTCCTGATTGATGTCCTTGATATTCAGGTACAGAGTCTCCCTGGGATTCGCGTGGTCGGACACCACATCGTTGAAGGAGTACTGCACCATACGAGTCGTCATATAATTTCCGGGAACAGCCTCGATTCCCACGGTTTGCTCAAACTGACTCAGCAGATTGTTCAGCTCGGCGTTACTCCAGGGCAGCTGTTTTAAGACCTCCGGGTCAGCCGCCGCATATCTGGCGGAAGTGCCCATGAGAGCCTCCAGGGAATTTGCAAATTGAAGCTGTGTATCCGTGGAGGTCCACCACTTCAAAAACTTCCAGCAGGAATCCAGATCCCTGTTTTTCGCCATGATAACGGACTGAGTCGTATCCACCGCAAAGGACCTGTCTATACTTCCGTCCTCCTGTACCACGCCGGGAACAGGGTGGAAGCTCCAGAGACCCTTTATTTCAGGTGCAAAGATTTCCAGCTGATTGAAGGTAGTATAATTGGTAATGCCCACCGGGATCTCTCCCGTACGGAAACGGTTGCTGAAATCCACCTGCACATCCAGGCCATAGCCGGTAAAGAAATCCGTGTAGTCCTTAAACGCAATCATGGCCGCATCGCTGGCAAGGCCGCTCTCAATACCGTAATCGTCGCCTGTGCCTAAATAGGGATTTCCGCCGTTCTGCATGACCATCCCTAAATAAAGATTCATGTTGTAAGCAATAGAGCTGCTGTTGGTAGTGGCCTCTGTCTGCTGCACATTCGGTATGTAGATATTGTAATTGTTTTTCTGCAGCTCCGGTATCATCTCACGAAGCTCCTGCCAGGTATCGGGAACCTCCAGCCCCAGATCCGCAAGAATGTCATCTCTGGTAAACAGCATCATAAATGTGGTCTGTTCAGGAATCCCGTAATAGCCCCCCTGAAAAGCGGATGTCTCCAGAGAACTCTCATAAAACCTCTCCGTGGCCTCACTGTAGCCCTCAAGTCCGGATAATTCCTGAACTGCGTTACGCATGGCAAAATCCTGCAAAGTGCTCTGACCAAGACCGATCACCACATCAGGTCCGTTTCCCGCGAGAGCCGCCCGCAGCACCACGTCCACGGGAATCAGCTGAAGGTTCACGGAAATATCCGTATTCGGCGTAAATTCTTCCTCAATCATATTCTGAATCATCTGAGCCTGCTCACGCCCGTAGGAGGCAAGCCATACCTTAATGGATTTAGCCCCTCCGGAGTTGCCCTCCGTGATCTGGCTGTTCTTGATAAAAAAGGTAGAGAAGAACCGCACCGTCCCGTTGCCCAGTCCTGCAAAGAAAGAATCCTGTGCCTTCGGCAGCTTCGCATTTTCGGCGCTGAGCACCAGATAATCCAGTTCCAGAGGCATGGATGCCACATTCACAAGCCATGTACCCAGAGCGGAGACATTATTCTTAAACTGTCCCAGCTCCATGATGACGCTCTCCGGATCATCCGCCAGCCAGGAAGCTTCCATAGCCATCTTTTCCAGCATGGCTGTATTCTCACCCTTCTCGCCGGTGATAGCCACAATCTCGTCAATGACTGAATAAAGAATGTCACTCTGCTCCTGCATGGTCTTTGCAAAATCCGGCAGCTTCTTTACAATCTCGTAGTCGATAAATCTGTTGGGCACCTGCCCCGTCAGCTGAATCACATCCAGATAAGCCCTGTTTAGTACGGTCATGCTCTCCTCCACCTGGGTGATAATACTTCCCATGGGTCCCATGACATTCTCCAGGGTGATGGTGTTCTTACCCTCCTGCAGATAGAACAGGTAGGGATTTCCCGCCTCGTCCGCCACAGTATAATTATTCATGCCGTTCTGATAGTCAAAACCGATGGCCTGCATCTCCGCATAGGGAACCCGGCCGTTTACATACAGCCTGCGGTAGCTGGTGACACCCCTGTTTAAATTCTGGCGTCCCTTGAAGGAAAGCTCATACAACCCTTCTTCCACCACCTCAATCTGCCAGGTGATAGAATCGCCGGGTTGAGCCCAATTCTCTGCGCCAATAGTATTGTAGACTATGTAATAAGGGTGAAAAGGCTGCAGCTCGCTGTCCGAATAATTTTTCTGGATATTGATGGAAGAGGAACTCTTGATGATCCCCGCCGTCCCGTCCACCTGACGCTCCGCCTGATAAATAAAATTTTCCTTGCCGTAGACAGGGTACTGTTTCTTCAACGACTCTATGGAATCAGCATAAGCTGCAGGCTGTTCCGCCGCCTTAAAGGTAATTGATGTAAATTCAATGGGTTCCTTGATGACTTCAAACCCGATGGTGTGCTTTCCCTTCTCCAGGTAGACGATCAAAGCGCCGTTGTTTCTTCTCTGATAATCCTCCAAAAACCACCTGGTCTCGCAGTATATCTCATCCGCCTCAGGACGTATTTCATTTTTATTTTTCTCCCGGATCTCCCTGTCCTGCCACCAGCGCTTGATCACAATCTGGGACAGGGCCTCGTAGGGAATTTCTCCGTCTATGTATACCTTTCTCTGGATATCGGATGTTGTTCCGGGCAGGGCAATATATCCCAGTTCCACATTGTAGAAACCGGACTCCGCCACCTGAAACTCCCAGGTAATAGTTCCGCTATCCTCGGTCAGAATTCCTTGCTCTCCTATATTCGCAACCATGTCCGCCGACAGAGTGAACTTCTCCAAATCCACCGCCACCTCGCTGCCGGACAGATTTCCGTCATAACCGTTAGCCTCCAGGTAATCCCCGTAACTGTCTTCATATGAGGCTGTCATCTGCTTCGGAACAGCATTCGCCTCACCACGCGCCCCTGACCGGGCTCCCATAACCACCAATACAATGATGATGACTGCCGCTGCCGCCAGTGCCGCTATTAATTTACTGTTCGTTTTTAATTTCATAGGGCGCCCTCTCATTTTCCATTCCTGATTTGGTAAAAGTAGGGCGGGTAGGTTTCCGGCCTCCCGCCCTTTTTACAGCATCCAAAATTAATTTATATCATTCAGCTGCCGCCACTGTAACCTCCAGTGTCGCACTGCTTGTATTGCCTGCATAGTCCGTTACGGTAACCTCTACGTTATAAGTACCTGCGGTAGTGGTATCCAGCTCAGACAGGTCAGCTGTAATGCTGTCCTTGACATCAAGGCCGTCTGCATCCACAGCGGACTCAACGAAGTTCTTCCAGTCGATGGTGGAAGCGTCCGTGTCAATTGCCACGGTATCCAGCTCGGCCTTAGGAGTGATCACAGGAGCCTCGGTATTGTCAGGATTGTATACCACAACCTTAAACCGGGATGTCTCCTCGTTTCCTGAGGAATCGCTGATGTGAATCTTTACGGAACTGTCACCCTCATAGATACCTGCAGTATTCAGGTTATCCTGGAAGCTGCCGCCGGTCATGTCTTCAAAAGTTGCGGTAGAAGGATCCAGAACGCCGTCAACAGAGTCCTCTGCGGTGAAATACTGTGTCCAGTCCACATCCTCGTATTTGGTTCCAACAGGAAGCACCACCGTCTCCTTTTTGATAGAAGGCTTCTGGTTATCATGGATAGCATCAGATGCCAGGTTGTTGGCAATGTCGCTCATCAGGTTGTTCATGGCATCCTTTTTTGCCTTAATCGTCACGTCATAGGATGAGGTGCCGTCCACGCCTGTCAGGGAC
Organism: Acetatifactor sp.; assembly: GCA_029050705.1. GTDB lineage: Bacteria > Bacillota > Clostridia > Lachnospirales > Lachnospiraceae > Acetatifactor. The sequence continues at coordinate 1,592 of JAIDME010000254.1, read as the reverse complement.
TTTCCAAGGATGGTAGCGAAGGAAGCATCATTGTTCTCCCAGATACCCAGAAGACCTGCAGGGTTTCCTGCCAGATTGTTAGCAACCGCCTGGAAACATGCCAGTGCATCATCGCCATAATCTTCGTTGTAAAGGTCAACACCGTAGCCAGCCAGCACATTAGCTGATGCGGAATCCTTGTACTGCGTTACGGAATCAACACCGCCAAGGGTCTTGTAATAGGTCTGCCAGTAAAGGATATAAGCCTTCAGAGCCAACTCGGTGTCCACCTTGCTTCCCTTCAGAATGCCTACGCTGTCGCCCATATTCAGCACCTGCTTGTATTCCTCGCTGTCAGCTGCAAGTCGGTCTGCTCTGGGCCAGGGGATGATAGCAATGCTCTCACCACGGTCACCGCAGGAGGAAGCATATCCGCCGATAGACCAGTTAGGTACATCCGAAAATACGGTAGCGCCGCGGCCAAAGTCGTTTCCACCCTCACACCATCTGGGCACAAAACCGTCATCATAGAGTCCGCAATCTGTAAGCAGTCCTGCAGTCCTCAGTTTGTCAATAAACTGTACCGCCTCAATGGATTCGTCTGAATCCGCCGCAATGGCGCCGTCTCTGTAAATACCGCTGCCGTTGGCATACATAGCTGCCAGAGCCGCATAACGGAAATCTGTCTCATAAGCCTGGACTGTGTCGTAAAAACCTGCATCTGCGGGAGCCGCTACATTGCTGTAGTAAGCATCCACCTTGGTCAGATAATCTTCAAAGGTACTCCAGGTCCAGTTGCCTTCCAGATATAAATCCATGGGATAAATCGTGTTGCCGTCCGCATCCTTCAGGGCATCGACCTTCTCCAGAAGGGTCAGGTTTACCACCAGAGGGAAGTAAGGCACATAGTCCATGTCATTGTCCAACAGATAATAATGTCCGAATAATGCCTCGTCCAAAAGCCAGGAAGCCTCGTCATCCTCGAAAAGGCCCACATAGTCGTCCAGCTTCTGCAGTACATTCTGTGCCAGCACCGTTGCCTCGGAGGTGGCCCAAAGCACCGCAATGTCGCAGACAGGGTCACCCGCCAGCACGCTGGTCATCAGCTCTGTCCGGGTATCCTCGGCATACTGAATAAACTCAAATTCCACATTCAGTTCATTTTTAATAGCTTCCAAACCAGCAAGCGCCGCCTGCCTCTCCGCCTCACCCATGGTATACTCACCCGACACATCATCCACATGATAAGGGTCAAGTGCGTTTACCCAGTGTGTACCGTAACGAATCACCGTGGGTTCTCCGGAAACCACCGGCTGATCCTCAGAGCTTTCCGGCGCAGGCGTGCTCTCCGGCGTGCTCTCACTGGGTTCTGAAGAAGTGCCCCCCCCATTCGGGTTAGCGCTGCCGCTGGTCTCGGTATTACCGTCGCCGCAGGCTGCCAGTGAGAAAGCCATAACAGCACTCAACATCAATGCCAAAACTTTCTTTTTCATCCTTTTCCTCCTTTAATTACTGGAACTGTTTTGAAATCGGTTTCACAATTACATGATAAAATTGCATAGGCATTTTGTCAATGGTTTTTTTTAACTTTTTAAATTGTATTGTCTATTTTG
>JAIDME010000253.1 GCA_029050705.1 Acetatifactor sp. | reverse complement strand
ATGATGGAAGCAGCATAATCGTTCAGACCGTAAGCCGACGCGATCTCTGCCGCACCCTTTTGCAAAAACACCAGCAGGAAGGCGATCAGCGCCATGTAAAAGGTGTTGAACTTCGCCAGCCAGGCCACAATGATAGCCGTAAACCCGTTGCCGCCCGCGGTGGTGGTGGAGATGGTCTGGTCCCGCCCGCAGACGATGAGAAAGCCGCAGAGTCCGCTGATGGCACCGGAAATCGCCATGGTGCGCATGATAACCTTCGCCACATTGATCCCGGCGTAACGCGCCGTGTTCTCAGACTCGCCCACAACGCTTATCTCATAGCCATGCTTTGTATATTTCAAATAAAAATACATGACAAATGTCAGTATGATAACTACGATAATATTGATATTGTAACGCTGTCCGAAGACTGACGGGAACCATCCCGCCCGGCTTCCCATGTTCAGCTTGCCCAGGCTGGATGCCTGACCTCTCATAATATTCACGGCACAGGCCACAAAGCTGGCAGCCACATAGTTCATCATCAGTGTGAACAGTGTCTCGTTTGTCTTCCATTTTGCCTTAAAGAAAGCGGGAATCAGGCCCCATACCGCTCCGACCGCCACACTTGTCAGCAGCATCACCAGAAAGAGCACCGGCATGGGAAGTCTGTTGCCAAAGTACACCATGATCAGCGCCGTCACCAGCCCGCCCATGAGCACCTGACCCTCGGCACCCACATTCCAGAATTTCATTTTAAACGCCGGCGCAAGGGCTATTCCGATGCAGAGCAGGGAAACCAGATCCCGCATAGCCCAGGAAAAGCGTATCTTCGTCCCAAAGGTTCCCTGAAACATTACGCCATACACGGAAAAAGGGTTCAGACCGGTTACAAAAAAGATAAACAGGGCGTCCAGCACCAGGGCAAGCAGGATTGCCGCCCCACGGGCCGCCACCTTCTCTCTCATCCTTGCGCCGTCACGCTTCACGACCCTCATCAGGGGTTCTTTTATCTGTGAGTTACTCAACCTTCCCGCCTCCTTCCTGTGCCGTTCTTTGTTTCTTCCTTCGCTTCTTTCTCTTCTCTCTGTGCTTCTTTTGTTTCCCCCTGCGCTTTTTCTCTCACTTTATCAGGCTGCAGCTTCGTCATGAGCAGTCCCACCTCTTCCTTTGTAGTGCTTCGCCCGTCCAGAATACCGTTGACCCTGCCGCCGCAGAGCACCAGTATCCTGTCGCAGAACTCCAGCAGCACATCCAGGTCCTCACCTACATAGATAACCGCCACACCCTTCTTTTTCTGCCTGTTCAGCAGATCATAAATAGTATAGGAGGTATTGATATCCAATCCTCTCACTGCGTATGCAGTCATCAGCACGATGGGGGATTCGGAAATCTCACGCCCCACCAGAACCTTTTGCACATTGCCGCCGGAAAGCCGGGATACGGGTGTATTGACTCCCGGAGTCACTACCCCCAGTTCTTTCATAATACTCTCCGCCAGATCCTGGGGCTTCTTCCTGTCTGTCAGGAATCCCTTGCCTCTGTCGTAGCTCTTCAGCATCATATTGCCCGTCATTCCCATGGAACCCACCAGCCCCATGCCTAAGCGATCCTCCGGCACGAAGGACATATGGATTCCGGCGCTGCGAATGACCTTGGGATTTTTTCCCACCACTTCCATGGGCGGCTCGCTGCCGTCTGCGGCATTGTAATATTTTATGCTGCCGCCCTCCAGTACAGGCTGCAGACCTGCAATGGCCTCCAGCAGCTCCTTCTGTCCGTTGCCGGAAACTCCCGCAACACCCAGTATTTCACCTCCGTATACATCGAAGGAAATATCCGAAAGAACACTCACGCCCTCCTCGCTGATTACGGAAAGATTTCTCACCTCCAGCCGTTTGACAGGATTTTCGGGCACCGGTCTCTCAATATTCAGTTCCACCTTCTTGCCCACCATCATTTCTGTCAGCAGATTTTCGTCGGCTTCCGAAGTTTTCACGCTGCCCACATACTCGCCCTTGCGCAGAATGCTCACTCTGTCCGAAATGGCCAGAACCTCATGAAGCTTGTGTGTGATGATGACAACAGACTTACCGTCCGCCTTCATGTTGCGGATAACCTTAAAAAGTCTCTCTGTCTCCTGAGGTGTCAGGACGGCAGTGGGCTCGTCCAGAATCAGAATATCCGCCCCCCTGTACAGTGCCTTAATAATCTCAAGAGTCTGCTTCTGGGACACGCTCATGGCGTAGACCTTCCTGTCAAAATCCATCTCAAAATGGTATTTATCACAGATTTCCTCAGCTTTTTTCCTGATCTGTTTCAGATCAAATTGCTCTTTGCTGTCCAGTCCCAATGCGATATTCTCAGTGGCGGTAAATACATCCACCAGCTTAAAGTGCTGGTGGATCATACCGATCCGCAGATCGTATGCATCCTTCGGCGAACGGATTTCCACCTGTTTACCGTTTACAAGCACCTCCCCATCATCAGGATAATAAATGCCTGCGATCATGTTGAGAAGGGTGGTCTTCCCACTGCCGTTCTCGCCCAGCAGAGCCAGAATCTCACCCTTGTAGATGTCCATGGACACATCCTTATTGGCCGTCACGGAGCCAAAGGTTTTGGTAACGTGTTTCATCTGGATGGCACATTCCATTAAGCTTCTTCCTTTCTCTCTCTACTCGCCGCGCGGGCCGCATGCTGCAAAGCAGTATGAATTCCACATGCGGCTCTGTGCATATAAAACGATAAAAGAGGACCAAGTACATGTCCTCTTCTATCGTCAGACTGTATTGAGTTTAATTTGCGTTCTCGGTAATGCCGTCAATGCGCAGTTGGAAATAAGGCGCACTTCTGAATGTGGACTCAGAGAAATAGCCGTCCTTAATTGCCTCGATGGTCTCACCCTTGTAAATTGCCTCACCGATGGACCAGTCCATAAAGGACATATCGCAGGGCGCGGTGGTTACCTTTTCTCCGCCGACGGTAAAGGTATTCGTATCAAAGACATGCAGAGTGCCGTTCTTCAATGCCGCTTCCACCTCAGCAATCTTATCTGCTGTTCCTGCCGCGCAGGAATCGCTCAGCGCGGTGACCGCAACTGCATCCTGTGCATAGCCCGCAGCCCAGTCAGCTTCCAACTCGGTGCCATTCAACATGCATTCCATAGCGTGCTTGTAATAAACCTTCCAGTTGTTGGTAGCTGAGGTCAGCGCAGCAGTAGGCGCCGTTTCCCTCATGTCAATGTTGTAGCCTACGGAATAACAGATAGTTCCGTTGTCCAGCAGCTTCTGGGTTGCTGCGGGAGCTCCGGTGGAATCCGCATGCTGGCCGATAATAACGCATCCGTCCGCGATCAGGGATTCTGCTGCCGCGCCTTCCTTGTCAATGTCGAACCAGGAATTGGTGTACTCCACCTCCATGACAACATTGGGAACAATGCTTCTTAATCCCAGGAAAAACGCAGTATAACCGGAAACCACTTCCGCGTAAGGGTATGCGCCTACATAACCAATCTTCACGTTACCGTCCGCGTCAAAGCTTCCCGGCTGAGTCTCTGTGCTGAGTGTTCCGTCAGCCAGAAGCTCCTGCAGCTTCATGCCCGCAGCCACGCCGGACACATAGCGGGATTCATAAACATAGGTAAATGCGTTTTTAAAATTTGAAAGTCCGCAGATCGCGGCAAAGTCACCGGTCATGGCCACAAATGTCACGTCAGGATACTCCTGAGCCGCCTGTACCATATATGTCTGGTGTCCATAGCTGTTGGAAAAAATAATATTACAGCCTTGACCGACCAGGTCAACGGCCGCATCATAACAAGAAGAACTCTCGTCAACCTTATACTTCCACACAAGATTGTCAGAGAGTCCCAATTCCTCCGCTGCCGCCTTAATACCGTTTATATGAGCCGCAGTGTAACCTTCCGTCTCATCGCCCAGCATAATACAGCCGATCTTTAAGTCGGATGCCTTTTCCTTGCCGTCAGAGTCCCCACAGGCAGCAAGCATCAGCATCATTGCCATTGCAAGAACCAGACACAGTGTTTTCTTGATTTTCATAATCTCCTCCATTCCCGCATCTGCGGATGTATTTTTCATGAACCGTTCGATGCTCTCAATCATGGCTGAACTGTTACATGATAGCACATTATATCCCCATCGGTGAGGATTTGCAAATATTTTTCGACGGATTTCAAAAAATCTATAGTTTTTTCAATCTATATATGTTAGCATAATGTTCAGTAAGACAATTTGCACAAAAGGAGAATCTAAAATGAAACTTCTCGAGGAACGTATTCAGAGAGACGGCATGGTAAAGGCCGGGAACATATTGAAGGTTGACAGCTTTTTAAACCACCAGATGGATGTAGATCTGTTTGACCGAATGGGTCAGGAATTCAAGCGACTGTTCGCCGACGCCCCAATCAACAAGATACTTACCATTGAAGCTTCCGGCATCGGCATTGCCTGTGTAGTGGCTCAGAGTTTCCATGTTCCCGTGGTTTTTGCCAAAAAGACACAAAGCCTGAATATCGATGGTGAAGTTTACTCCTCAAAGGTTACGTCTTTCACACATCAGCGGGTGTATGACATCATTGTTTCAAAGAAGTTTCTCTCCCCTGAGGACCATATCCTGATCATCGATGATTTTCTTGCCAACGGCTGCGCCGTCACAGGACTGATGGAGTTGATCCGCGCCGCGGGTGCCACGCTGGAGGGCGTGGGAATCGCCGTGGAAAAGGGCTTTCAGACCGGCGGACAGCAGCTCCGCGACATGGGAATCCGCCTGGAATCTCTCGCCATCGTGGAAGCCATGGATGACACCACCGGCAAAATCACTTTCCGGGAACAGCCTCACCAAAACTAGTCAAAAACGGCCGGGTGTAAACAGGATGCAGCAATGATATGATCATTCGGCAAACTGCTCAATCCCCGGCCATCTTCTTTTCAGCAGAAAATACAGCCCTGCCCCCAGACAGCTCCCCGCAAAATTCAGGATCAGGTCATCCACATCCACACTGCGCCCGATAAACAGCTGGCATATCTCAATAAACAGCGTCAGCCCAAGGGAGAACGCCAGCATAACCCCGGGTTTCCTGTTTTTCTTCCACAGCAGCACAAGTCCGAAGCCCCAGGGGATAAACATCACAATATTTCCCACGATATTTACTCCGAAAAGGTCCACGTCGAAATGCCTGATAAAGCGTAGAATGGTGCGGAAGGGAACCAGGTTAACGCCCTCTCCGGTTCTGATGCGCAGGATTGCACGGTCTGCCATCTGCGTCGGCATCCCGTACTCTCCTTCCAGCGCCAGTGCGAGCAATGCCGCCGCAAACAGCACAAAGGCCCCCAGCGCCCATTCCCTTGGCAATTTTCTTTTCCAGGGCCTGCGGATCAAAAACCAGACAGGCAGCACTGCCAAAACAACAGCACCGAATCTTAAAATATATGAAACCATTGTTTGCAACCTCCCCGCCCGCCTGCTCCGGCAGACATATAATCATTACAGCTCACTTTCCGGCTTCCCCTCTCCATATTCCTTCTGCCAGTTCAAACGCTTCCTCCCTGGAAATTCCCAGCTGCTTCATGGCTTTCACCCAGGTCCCGGTATCCTCTGTCAGCAACTCCCTGCGGATGCGTTCCACCGTCCCGACACCTACATGGGTATAACTTTTAGCGCCGGACCGGGAGACAATGACTCCCTCCTCTTCCAGCATATGGTACGCCTTCTGTATGGTATTTGGATTTACCCCCAGCAATGCGGACAGCGCCCTTCTGGAAGGAACCTCCTCCTGATCTCCTATAGCTCCCGCCGCAATCCCCTGCTTTACATACCGGATGATCTGCAGATAAATCGGACAATCATCTCCAAGTATGAAATCCTCAAATGATATCATCTCTCACGCTCCAACCGTATCAGTCGTATAACACAGTTCTCTAACTGTATTATAGGGCAAATACAGTTATGTGTCAATCTTATAAAGACGCAATTGTTATCTCTATTTCTCCTGTATGTAATATCCTGCTTCCACACTCTCTCCATCCGTCCACAGGATGACAGCTCCCCCCTGATCTGTCCGAAACACATGACTTCCGGCTTCTTCCAGCCTCTTCAATAACTCTTCATGTGGATGTCCATAACGGTTGTTTTGCCCGCAGGAGATTACCACTGCCTGAGAATGAAGCTGCTTCAGGAACTCCGACGAGGTGGAATTGCGGCTGCCGTGATGAGCAGCCTTCAGCATTGTCACGCTGTTGATTTCCCGGCTCTGCAGTTCCGCCACCAGAGCTTTCTCTCCCTCTCCCTCCACATCTCCTGTCAAAAGCAGTGAAAAACTGCCGAAATCTCCGTAAATACATTCCGAGTAAGCGTTTTCTCCCGCTGCGCTGCATCCCTTCCGGGGATTCAGACACAGGAAACGAACATCCCCGCAGTCCCAACGGTCTCCTGCTCCCAGCCAGGCCACCCGCACTCCGCCGTCCCGGCTCTGATGCATGGCTTCCACCGCTGCAAGGATTTCGCCGAACTCTTTTATTCTGGCAGCTTCCTCCACTGCGGGCAGAATCAACTGTCCCACCGTCAGATGGTTATCCTCCGCAAGCTCCAGCAGTTCCAAAATACCGTTCATATGATCTGTGTCCGGGTGGGACAGAAAAATTCCGTCCAGCTTATGTATTCCATAATATTTCAGGGCCGGAAGCAGCACATACTGTCCCACTTTGCTCCGACTGCTGCTGCCGCAGTCAAAGAGATAATTCACTCCGGACTCCGTCTGCACAAGGCAGCAGTCCCCCTGACCCACATCCAGGAAGATCACTCTGTTCTGCGCTCCCGGACGGATTGCCAGAACGAGGATTGCCACTGCCAGGATGACTCCCTGCAAGGCTCCGGTGATCCAACAGACAGCTGCCTTATCCTTCCCCTTGCAGACAGCCCGGACAAGCATTAATGCAAATCCTGATATCTGTCCGGTTCTGTCAGACCTTGCAATTTCCCTCGCAACTTTTGACAGTATCAAAGCGCAGACCAGCACCACATAGTACACCACGATCTGCCAGACCTCCGGTCTGCCGGGATTCCAGACGCCAATGGGCATTTTGTCGAAAAACCTGCAGGCCGCCTCATACCACCAAAGCACCAGTCGATCCAACGCTCCCAGTCCTCCGAGCCCCGGCACAAGGCTTAAAAAACCTGTGATCAGCGCAGGCATCAGCAGGGGCAGCACCAACAGATTCAGCGCCGTCCCCCATACAGGCACCTCATAGTAAAACCACAGCTGCACGGGCAGCGTTGCCAGGGTAATGGAAAGATTGGCCAATACAGCATATTTCAGCTTTCGCAGCAGACTTTTCCACAAAAGCAGCAACGGATTTTCCCCGTAAAACTTCGGATGTACCGGGTATTCTTTTGGCACCAGGGCCGGATATACTGCTCCGATTCCCATAACTGCAGAAAAGGACAGCAAAAATCCCGCATTTTGCAAATAATGCGGATTAGCCAGCGTCATGGCTGCGGCAAGAATGCCCAGGGCAGTCAACATGTCGTAAGTCCGCCCGCAGATTTCCCCAAACATTCGAATCAGGTACATCCCTATAGCGCGGCAGGCGGATACGCTGAATCCCGTCATCATTCCGTAGAGTACAAGCACCACGGCACCCGCCACTGCACTTGGGACAATGGGCAGTCCCGTCCTGCGCAGCAGCCGGTACAGGCTCATGCCTATTATGGTGATATGCAATGAGGAAATGCTTAAAATATGCAGAATTCCGTTCCGCTTATACAGTTCCTTTAAATCGCTGTCCGTATCCCCCTTCTCCCCCAGCAGAAGAGCGCACATGACTGTGGCCTCCCGCTCTGGAAAGACTCTGTACAGTCGTTCCTTCAGATACAATTTTGCCTGATACAGAGCCTCCTTCACTTTCCAGCATTCCTCGCTCTGTCTCAGCACACTGACTTTCCGAAGCCGTCCACCCGCTCCCAGAGAGCGGTAATATGCCGCTGTGTCAAATTCTCCCGGATTGGCGGCCACGGAAAAGGGTGCAAAAATACCGGATACCGTCACCCGGCTTCCCAGGGAAATACTTCCCAGGGAAATACTTCCCAGGGAAATACCTGTACCGCCATCCGTCAGTTCACATATCAGTTTTTCTTCATAGGGAATGGAATCATTGATTATTACAGATTGTAACCAGATTTTGTCATTTTCTTTTCGGCAGACCTGCCCTGTGACATACCATGAAGCCGATTGTTCCGAGGTATACTGTCCCGGAGCATTCTGCTCCACATTTAACCTGTCGGTCCATTCCGGCGGCGGGTCATCATACCACCCTGCCGCCAGCCCGGCCCACACCACCGCCACCACAGCAACAGCTACCGCAAAAAGCGGTCTTTTCATGCTTAATTCTCCAGTGTTGTTACAATATCCAGATTTCTCTCAAACATATTGGACTGAAAACCGGACGGTGTCTCCCCGTTGATCAGTATCTGAACCTTGTTTATATTGTTCAGCTCCACCAGTGAATTGACAATGGAATAGATCGATACATCCGTTGAGACATTGTTCACCACCGTGAGGAAGCTTTCATCCATATTTACATAGCAGATGCCATCCTTCGTCATGACGCTGATGACCCTGGTTGCGGGATTGATTGTAGGATAAAGCCCCTCCACATGCCCGCTTGGCCCTGCAATCAGCTCATCCACCACAAAGCGCTCCAGCGGAATACTGGTGGAATAATACTTCTCCCGGTATGCCGCTATCAGATTTGTTCCGTCCTCCCCGGCAAAATACAGCATCACCCTCACCTGTTCATAAGTGTTAATCTCGTTTCCGTTATTGTCGATAAACTGGTCTGCATTCATCCAGCCCACCACGTTTCCCAGACTGTCGGACAGCTGATTACCTTCCACCGTAATTCCCACATAATTAACTTTATCCAACTGAGTCAGAGTACGCACCACAGATGCCCGGGTCAGAACCTCCGTAGCGGTCGAAAGCTCCAGATATGATTTATCCACATCCAGCAGCACCTTCTCTCCGTCCCAGGTTACATCAAGCACCTGAAACCCCATCAGCAGGGGTGCTTTATACTCCAGCTTTTCCGGATTAGTGGACAGGCACTGAATCAGTTCGTCAACCATTTCCTCTGTATCTGCGCTCTCCAACACATGCGGGTGGGCCTCAACCTTGGTCTCCGAATTGCTGATAAAATATATTTGCACCGTATTTTCATTCTGCTCCTCCTCTGCCCCGCATGCGGACAGCGTCAGAGCGGCAGACAACGCCGCCAGAATACCATATAACCTCTTCATTTTCAGACCTTTCTGTATGTTCTCACGCTTCGGCGATATAGATCAGCGGAATCTTCACAACAAAACAGGAGCCCTCTCCCTCTACGCTGGTAACCGTGATAGAACCTCTGTGCAGCAATACCGCACTCTTAGTAATAGCCAGTCCAAGCCCGGTGCCGCCAATGTCTTTGGAGTGTGATTTGTCCACGCGGTAAAAGCGCTCGTAGATATGGGGCAGGGAGTCTTCCGGAATTCCCAGTCCCGAATCACTGACGGTAAACGTAAAATACTGATGATCCGCATCCAGTTCCACTTTTACCCAGCCATGCTCCTTGTTATACTTAATGGAATTCTCCACCAGATTTGTCATGATCAGGGTCAGTTTGACCTCATCCACTTCGGCCACCACTGTGCGCATGCTCTCAAAGACCAGCTCCACATCCCTTTTTCTGGCAATGGGACGAAGCCTCTTCAGAATCAATTCCGTCAGATCATTGATATTCAAAGGCACAATGTTCAGGCTCTGCGCCTTCTTCTCCATTCTTACCAGCGCCAGCAGATCCGTGATGATCTGATTCTCCCTGTCAATCTCTGATACTATATCTTCCATAAACTCCCGGTACAATTCCGCCGGTGCGTCCCCCTGAGCCAGCAGCGAGTCAGCCAGCACCTTAACGGATGTTATGGGCGTCTTCAGCTCATGGGACACATTTGCCACAAACTCCTGCCTGGAATCGTCCAGTGTTTTCATCCGTTTCAACAGCTGATTAAATGCCTCCACGATATGTACGGTCTCCGCGTAGTCCGGGACGTCAATAGTCTTATCGCTGTATCCCGCCTTCACCGCATTTATCTCTTCAGTAATCCTGCTGAAGGGCCGCGTCAGCACGGTGGAGAGAATCAGTGCGCAGGCCAGAATTCCGATCAGCATCAGATACTGCAGAATCATAGCCTCCCGGTTTAAGGCCTCCATTGTGGCAATAATGGCATCGTTGGAAATACTTGTTACCATGACTCCCACGATAGTACTTATTCCATCATTTGAACTGCCGGAGTCCACAATGGGCGTAGTCATCTCTATGTAACCGTGCTCCCGGTCATAATGGGACATACGCTCCCCCTGAAAGCAGCGGATGACCTCCTCGGAGATCATGGTCTTCCCCTCGCTGATACCATAGGTATCCTTTACCACTTTCAGACTGGAGTCGATGATCATGACCCTCCCCTCATAGAGGTTTGAAATCATTTCCAGTTCCGCATTGATCACACTTTCATTTGTCTTTGTACTGCTGAAATAATGGTTGCTGACCAGATGGTTCCCCACGATCATGAGCTGGTTCTGCACTGTAGAAATTCTGTTCTGCACACTGCGCTCCTCGTAGCTGTTCAGAATACCATACTGCATGAGCACACTGGGAACAATGCCGATCACCAGTATAATAATAAAGATGCGCGCCCGCAGGCTGCGCAAAGAAAGGAGATTTTTCAGTTTCTCCCAAATTTTTACCGCCATCCTGTAATTCCCTTATTCGTTATAAAAATAATAGCCGACGCCCCACTTGGTATGTACATATTTGGGTTCGCTTGGATTCTGTTCAATTTTCTCCCGAAGCCGCCTGATATGCACATCCACTGTCCGCACATCTCCCGGATAATCCACTCCCCACACAAGCTGCAGCAGATTTTCACGGCTGTAAACTTTGTTGGGATTAAGCATCAGCAGCTCCAACACCTCAAATTCCTTCGCGGTAAGTCCGATTTCCTTCCCGGCAATATAAGCTCTTCTGCCCTCGCAGTCCAGCTTCATATCCCCGCTCTCAACCGACTTTGGTGCCACGGCCGCATCACCCATGACACGCTTTGGCTCCATGCGCCGCATAATGGCCTTGATCCGCGCTTTTACCTCCAGAATGTTAAAGGGCTTGGTAATGTAATCGTCCGCGCCGTATTCCAGGCCCAGTATCTTATCCATGTCATCCCCTTTTGCCGTCAGCATGATGACAGGCACATTGGAAAATTCACGAATCTGCTGACAGACCTCATAACCCGTAAGCTTTGGCAGCATCACATCCAGCAGCACAATATCATACTGATTGTTCCGTGCATACTCCAGCGCTTCTTCCCCATCATAAGCACAATCCACCTGCATATTATCCTGTTCCAGGCTGAAGCGGATTCCCTTCACAATCAGTTTTTCATCGTCCACTACCAATGCTCTTTTCTCTGCCATCTTAACCCTTCCTCACTCTATCTTAATCCTGTCTTTGATCTTACTGTAAACGCTTGTCTTGATGCCCGGCACATTCATAATGTCCTCACAGTTCTCAAACGGCCCGTTCTCTTCCCTGTAGCGTACAATATCCCTGGCTCTGGACTCACCGATTCCCGAAAGCATACAGAGAGCCGCCTCGTCTGCTGTATTAATGTTGATCAGACCGTCTCCGCCGCTTTCTTCCGACAGCTCCGCCGACTGCCCTGCTGTCTCCTCCTCTGTTGGGAAATAAAGCTTTTCGCCGTCCGACACCTTTGCGGCCAGGTTCACATAATCCGTTCTGGCATCCTGCCGAAAACCGCCTGCGGCTTCCAGCGCTGCTTCCGCTCTGCTTCCCTCCTGCAAAACCACCACGCCCGGACTGTTGACTGCACCGCATACATACACATAAATCCAGGAAACTTCCTCCGAATCTGCATCCGGCGACATTAACTCCCCGGCAGCGGAAGGCAGACTTCCCTCGCCAAAAGCGTTTTCGCCGCTGTCTCCTGACACCTCAGCCTCATTCTCGCCCACAAGAATCAGGCTGTCCGTATGTGTACCGCAGCCACACAGCAATCCGCCCAGAGCAAATCCGCATAACAAAGCCCTTATTAATTTGATTTTCACCATAGTCCCTCTCTTTCAGGGATTGCCTCTCTATGCTGATTAACATTATTGTAATAGAATTGTAATCTTTTTACAAGCCACATTTCATCATTTCCATTTAAAAATAATAATTCCCGCTACAGCCACTGCCATGCCCACTGCTTTTCTCCACTCCCAGGGCTGCTTTTCTACGCCGAACCAGCCAAGCAGCTCAATGACATATGCCACCAGCAGCTGAGCCACCACGATCAGCATCACGGCTTTGGCAGGCCCCAGCATGTCCATGCTCTTTATGACCGTATATGTGATAAATGCCCCTATCGCGCCGCCCAGCAGCATATATTTAGGCTGCACCTGAAACACCTGCATCAGATTGCTCCTGTCTGTAAAGAGCCAGGCTCCCAGGCAGACCACCAGCGCCGACAGCTGTACGAATGCGCTGGCTGCCCAGATGCTGGATGCCTTGGTGACCTGTGTATTAAACACCCCCTGTATACTCATCAGGGCGCCGGAAATTAAAGCAATGAAAAAACCAATCATCGGAATACACCTTTCCTTTTTTCTCTTAAGTGTACCCTTTGATTGGTTGATTTATGCGCACTGTCCCGTGCGGTTGATGACAACTATGAACTTACAGACCGGTATCCGTCTGGGCCTCAATCTGGGATGCCAGTTCCTGTACCTGTGCCGTCACATCCTCGCCATCCCACACCTGGGCAAACAATCTTTCCAGGTGCAGCCAGAAATTACCTGTATCCATCATTTTCGGCAGCGGAACGCTGCGTGCATATTCCAGCTTAAAAATCTGCAACGCCCCGTTGTCTGTGCCTGCGCTCAGTTTTGCCGGTACCTTCCCTGTTCTCTCATAGAGAGAATCAACGCACTCATCCACCAGGTACGCAGCAAATTTATTTGCCAGCTCCTTGTGCTGTGAATAACCGTTCACCGCCACCGCATTCGTCACGGACATGGAGCGGCTCTTAAGTTCACTGCTCACCATGGGCATCATGGCAACGCCATAATCAAAAGCAAAACTTCCTTCTGCCTTCGCCTCCGCCAGCCTGTCCACCACATCCGTAGTGGCAATGGTAAATACTATCTTTCCATCCATAAAGTCCTGGATTGCCGAATCATAGGTAACTGTGTTCGACTCAATAAAGAAGAACTGGCCCAGGCCCTTGTACACCTCAAGACAGGCAACCGTATCCTGATTTGCGATGTGAATATTGTTCTCATCATCACCGGCATCCCCGCCGACAATCATATAGTTCCCCACTATCCAGTAATTATAAAAAATGTCCGACACGGCCCATCTCATAATTCCTTCCACGCCCTCCGGAAGATCAAAGGTATCAGCGATGGTCAAAAGGTCATCCAGCGTTCCCGGAATAGCCTTTTGGAAATATTCTTCCGTCTTCGCCGCCAGCTCCTCCTCATTCAGGTCAATTCCCATTGAATCCTCTGCCGGCTCTCCATCCTCAGTGCCCTCCCCCAGCAATTCTTTGAGCGCGCTCTGCCGCGCCCACTCCGCCAGGTAAGTTTCATTATAAATCAATGCGCTGGTCTCAAAGGAAAGGGGATAGGCCACTGTTTTCCCGTGGTAGGATACTGCGGACAGCGCCGATTCCGGGAAATTGCTCTCGCCGCATACATTGCCCTCATCACGTATCTCTTCCGCCAGCCCCGCCAGATAAGCCTTTTCCAGAGAGTCATGACTGATAATGTACACGTCAGGCATCTGATCTTCCTGAAGGGATGCATGGTTGATCGCTTCCAGATACTGACTGTCCGAAGTCAGCACCGGAATCACATGCACGTTCTCCTTCTCGCCGAAGGAAACCGCCGCACTGTTCACAAAATTAGTCATAGTCTCATCGGAATACCAGAAATAAATGGTATCCTCCCTGTCAAACCAGGAGGGCTTCGATATTCCCTCCGGCTCCGTGCCAACATCCAGCGTACCGCCGTAAACAACAGCGGCGGCAAAAGCCGCCACCACCGCCACCGCTGTCAATCTCTTTTTTAAATTCATACCAGGCTTTTCTCCAATATCGAAATCATTTCGTCTACGTTATCTTTTGTGATAATGAGAGGAGGCACAAAGCGGATAATATTTGTCCCCGCATTGATCAGAATCAGTCCGTTCTCCAGCGCGCGGTTGATCGTATCTCCCACAGGCCTGTCTAACACCAGCCCCTGCATCAGTCCGGTTCCACGCCTCTCCGTGATGCAGTCATGTTTCTCCTTCAGCTCCTCAAGGCGTTTTTCCAGATAAGGGGCTACCTCTCTCACATTCTCTATTATATGGTTCTGCTCAAATACTGTCTCTTAGACACAACT
>JAIDME010000252.1 GCA_029050705.1 Acetatifactor sp. | reverse complement strand
ATACGGCGACCACGGAGAGCTACACGCGTATGATCGTCGGATGCGTCAGATGTGTATATGTGAAAGATGCTATACTGTCAGGGAATGAAACCGACAAGACAACAATGAAAAACGAAAGGAGCCATCATGCCAATTACAGCCGACTGCCACCTGCACTCTTCCTTCTCCGGGGACTCAGACACTCCCATGGAGGAAATGGTTCTGAAAGGAATTTCTCTGGGATTGAAGACCATGTGCTTCACGGAACACCATGATATAGACTATCCGGATTCCCCTGAAGGATCCGGCAGTATATTTCTTCTGAACACGGATTCCTACCTCTATGACCTGGCAAGACTGAAAGAAAAATATCGGGATAAAATCCGTCTGCTCTTCGGGGTGGAACTGGGGTTACAGCCGGAAATCCTGCGCAAAAACGCCGTGTATGCCAAGTCCTAGGAATTCGACTTTATCATCGGCTCCTCCCACATCTGCCACGGGAAGGATCCTTATTATCCTGCCTTTTACGAAGGGCGAAGCGAGGAGGAAGCCTACCGTGAATACTTTATCTCCATCCTGGAAAATGTGAAAAAGTTTTCCAACTTTGATGTCTATGGGCACCTGGATTACGTAGTCCGGTATGGTCCCAACAGAGACCGGGATTACTGTTATGAAAAATATCGGGATATCTTTGACGAAATTCTGGAAACGCTTCTTGAAAACGGCAAGGGTATCGAACTCAACACCGGCGGCATAAAGCGGGGAATGAAGGATTTTCATCCCTGCACGGATATTTTAAAACGCTATCGGCAGCTGGGAGGAGAAATCGTCACCGTCGGCAGCGATGCCCATGACACGGACCAAATCGCCGCTTCCTTCTCCCGCGCCGCCGAGGTTCTTCAGTCCTGCGGCTTCCGGTACTATACCCTGTTCCAGAACCGGACACCTGAGTTTATCCGCATTTGAAACTGACTTTCTTTACGCTTCGCACAGCACCACCACCAGCTTTGGAGTGGTCTGTGCGGGGATGCTGCGTGTGGAGGTTTCATAGACCACCACCAGATTGTGGTTGGCGGGACTTCCCTGAAAATACTGATTATTGGTGGTACGCACATCCACAGAGCCGTCCATATTCAACTGCAGCGTCCGGTCCTCGTTCACCATCGACATATTGTAATAGCCCACGTTCACCATCCGATCCGTCCTCTCCCGCGCCGCCACAACCGCATTGTACTGCGGCGGGTATATCAGAGGCATGGGTGCGTCTGCCGCATACCAGAAGGTACACATTCTCCCCACGGACAGCGTCTCGAAATCAACCACATATGTGGCGGGAGTCATGATAAAATTCACGGTGTTGCCGTCTGTGTCCTCCAAGGTGACATAAATCATGCATCCGTTTGCCCTGCGGCCGCCCACTCTTGTGGGAACCATATCTACAATCGTTCCCGTCA
>JAIDME010000251.1 GCA_029050705.1 Acetatifactor sp. | reverse complement strand
ATGCGGCCTCTCCGCTCTCATTGGACATCTCCGGCAGTCCGCCCGCGGGCAACCCCGTTTTTCCTGACACATGTGTGGCTTCATTTGTGACTTCTCCCGGATTTTCCTGCACAGACGCCGCTTCATCCCCGGTGGCACCCGCCACAGACTGCGAAGCTCCTTCCTCCTGTAAAGCACCCTCCGCCGTTTCCGGAACAATTTCCGAACCTTCCGCCATCATGATTTCTTCCGTTATCATAATATCTTCCGAAATCATGGAAAAAAGTTCTCTGTACAGTCCAGTGACACCTCTGTCATTTCCCTCCGACAGCATACTGTTCATCGTATTCGGAATTTCATCCAGAACCGAAGTCAGCCCCTTGATCAGCTGGTGGGTCAGATTGCGATAGGATGCCATCTGCTGCATATTCGCCTGGTTAACCGGTAACTGCAGCTTATGCAGATTCACCACATCCGACACCTTTCCGCCGCCTTCTGTTTCCGGGAAAGAATTTATTTCCGGGAAAGAATTTATTTCCCTGTATATCTGCTGAAGCGAGTTCCTGTTGACCGGCAGTCCCGCCTTCATCAGCTGCTCCGTCATCGACACAGATGTATTGTTGACAGGCAGCCCTGCCATGTCAAGAGCTTTCAGTACATTGGCATCCGCTGCAATATTCGTGAACAGCGGACTCAAAGAAAGAGTGCCGCCATTGCTCTTCACCTCGAAAGTCACATTTTTCCCCAGTTCAAGATTAATGCTCTGGTCCACTCTTGCGTTCATCACCATGTCATCAGATAGACGAATCTGCACTTCACTGCCGTTCCTGGACACAATTTCCCCCCGAATGGTCTGCCCCGGCACCAGAGAATGAATCTGACGATTGAGATCAGACATGCGGGCATACTGGGACTGCGGTGTGCGCCCATTATCCTCCACACGATTCTCCGCCTGGGAATGTCCTGTGAATAGCTGCGAAAGTTTCATTTTTTATTTCCTTTCTATATTTAATTATTATATTGACAATTTCATTATATAATTTTATTTGCATATTCG
>JAIDME010000250.1 GCA_029050705.1 Acetatifactor sp. | reverse complement strand
TCAAAGCTCTTCGCTTCTCTCTGCACTCTTTTGGAATCTTTCAGGGTTGCATTACTGTTTGTTTGTCAAGGAACAAAATCTCTTGCTTTCACAAGAGCTATCGGCCATCCTTAGCCGCAACTCGTTTATAATATCACGAGTATTACTTTTTGTCAACAAACTTTTTTATTTTTTTCAAAAGTTTATTCAGCAAAAAGCTTTTCCACTTTTAACGGTGGAATTTTATAGTATCGTAACTTTCTCCATTTGTCAATAATTTATTTTGTGTTTTTGAAATATTTTTTTCTTGAAAATAAAATGAGATGATGCTACACTGAATTCAGATCATAAACGGAAAGGTGGCTTACGTGTGTTAATAGCTCGTATTCGCTGATAAGGCAATAAAAAGGCAGTTGAATCTTCTCATGAGAATGAGCTTTTTTTGCGTGCGAATACATTCAGAACACATGTTTGCCGGATATGGGAGGGCATTTTTCGCCCTGCTTTATTTGATACCGTTGTACATGCAGTCTGCAGGAGACGCTCATCATGAGAGTATATCCTGCATTTTTATTGCCTTTTTTATGTAATGAAAATGCAGGAGGTATCATCATATGAAAAGAGAGCAGAAACCCAACAGCCCAAAACACTTGTCAAATTCACAAAACTTTATAACGGACACCCGGCTGCTCCACAGGATTGTAAACATAAGCAGCATCACAAGGGAAGATACTGTCTGGGAAATCGGCACGGGAAAAGGACATCTGACACAGGTTCTGTGTGAAAAATGCGGATTCCTGTATTCTGTCGAAATTGACCGGAAACTGTTTGAAAAAGCAAAAGAAAGGCTTACCCCTCAAACCAATCTCAAACTGATTTATGGGGATTTTCTGAAACAGTCATTGCCTGTCAGTGGGCAGTATAAAGTATTTGCAAATATTCCTTATTTCATAACCACACAGATTTTTGACAAACTAACCGGTGCCCCCAACCCGCCCACGGACATGTGGCTGATCATGGAAAAGGCGCTGCAAAGCGTTTTCTGGGGATGCCGAAGGAAACAAGGAAATCCCTGCTGCTCAAGGTCAGCTGGAATATGAAAATCCTATACCACTTTGACAAATGCGATTTTCATCCCATGCCATCGGTGGATTCCGTTTTGCTTCACCTGACAAGAAAAGCGGAGCCGGATTTAGGAAAAAGAGAACTGGCCGCCTTTGAAAAATTTATTGAGCATTCCCTGCGCTGCGGATTTACCGGAGGCACCGGTCTGCTCACAAAAAAGCAGGTGTCTACTGCCCTGAGACTGGCAAACCTGCCGCCCATCCCTCCGAGCGGAGAAACTCTGTATATACAATGGCTCTGCCTTTTTCGATGTTATAGAAAATATTATGGAGGATAAATATTTCCAAGAAAAAAAGAGAGATGCCTGATTTTCAAGCATCTCTCCTCCTGGCAGATTTGCTAACGGAGAAAGAGGGATTTGAACCCTCGCGCCGGTTGCCCGACCTACACCCTTAGCAGGGGCGCCTCTTCGACCTCTTGAGTATTTCTCCTTAATCCGAACTACGTCTCTGCCAATATTTGATTATCACGCCTGCAATTCACGACGCAAGAATCATTATACCTAAGCCCGCTTTATTTGTCAATCGCTTTTTCTTATGTTTTAGTTTTCGTTTTGTCTTTCTGTCATCGGAAATCAGATGTTGAATTTCGTTATGTTTCTTCAAAAACTTCACGGATTACAGCCTGCTCCGATGTTTCACCCAAATGAACGCCTCCGCCTATACTGTAATAATAATGCAGCAATCTTATTCTTTTTGAAAATCGTGTGCTGCAAATTCACTTAATCTTTCCCGCAGTTTATCTACATATTGATCTGAGTTAAAAACTTTCCTGAATTCCTGCTTATCGACCCAGCGGAATGCAATCGTCTCGCCCTTTTGGAGCTGTACGTTTTCTTTAGAAATATCGGTCACGCATAAATATCCCCGATATATTGTTGTAGCTGTAACAACATAATATAAATTTTCCAGGTCATCATCCGCAATGATTCCTGTCT
The DNA here is from genome assembly GCA_029050705.1 of Acetatifactor sp. Taxonomy (GTDB): domain Bacteria; phylum Bacillota; class Clostridia; order Lachnospirales; family Lachnospiraceae; genus Acetatifactor. The sequence continues at coordinate 4,192 of JAIDME010000250.1, read as the reverse complement.
CTTCCAGCAGTTCTCTCCTGGCTCCATCCAGGGCGCTCTCTCCTTTCAGCACAGAGCCGCCGGCACCGCTTTCCCAAAAGCCCGGATAATTCGGTTTACTAAAATCTCTCTGCATCAAAAGAATAGAGCCATCCCTGTGCATCACAAAAACTTCTGCAACCATATGCTTAAATCCGTTTGGGATTTTTTCACCACGGATCAGGTCACATCCGGCCAATGTTCCATCCTCATGATAGGCATCCCATAATTCTATGCTCTGTTTGCATTCCATGCTTTTTCCCTTAATGTCTTTTTCCATATATCCGCAGGCAAAAGGAAAAAAGTCAAATTTTTTAGTACCGATATGTTTTGCACCCAGTTTTTCATACCATATACGAAGCTTTTGATTTTCCTCCACAATGCCGATGATCACTTTTTTGCAGCCCCTGTCATCTGCTGTCGTAAGTGCATGAAAAAACAATATTTCTCCGATATGTCTATGCCGGTATTCCGGTAAAACACATAAATTATTTAACTCACATTCTTCATTTCCCTGCATATGCAGCGAATAGTACCCCAGAATCTGCCCATTCTCATCAAAATACCCATACATGGGTCTTCCTTCATCATACTGACGGTTAAGCCTTTCGGATGTAGTTGCAAACGCTGTAAAACGAGGAGCATTTTCCTCCGTAAACCCATACTCCTGAGCAACTGTTAAGAAACTTTTTCTGATCACTTCAACACACTTATCAATCTCACACTTTTTAACAGGGCGAATCATAGCACTAATCTCCTAATCATTGGTATGGTAATGATACAAAATAAATAAAAAAAAGGCAAGTTATATTGAAAGCAGTGGTGATGCCGGCAAAAATGTGGTAAGGTATTCTTAGCACACACAGGTTGACTGGCGTGTTTATTTAGAGTAGGATACAGGATCAAACTATGCCTTTGAAAGAAAGACTAAATCAAGCCTTTGAATGATATGGAGGAAACCTGACTATGGCAATAAATTATAAAAGACTGACAGAAAAAGAATTGGATACATTTATTCAAATACGAATAAATCAGCTTCGTGAAGAAGGTGCAAAGGAGGAAATTGATTTAAAGCCGGCCTTGCTGGATTATTATAATCGGCATATGTCAGACGGCACATTTGTCTCGTGGCTGGCCTTTGATGAAGATAAAATCGTCGGAACCAGCGGAATGTCATTTATTGAGAAACCGCCGTATTTTGGCTGCCCAAACGGAAAGATAGGATTGCTTTCAAGCATGTTTACTTCTCCTGAATATCGAAGACAGGGTATTGCAAAAGAATTATTAACCAGAGTTGTGGATGAAGCGAAAAAATACGGCTGTGGGGTTGTGCAGATTACAGCTTCAGATATGGGAGTACTACTTTATACAGATTTTGGCTTTGTGCCAAACAATAAATTCATGCAGTACAAGCTTGACTCCTGATCAGAGCGACGTTATGGGCAACAGCACTTTAGGCCGTTGCCCCCTGACCGCTTGCCTCCGCCCAGCCGTATGCCCGACTTTCAGATTTTTTTAACGGGAACCCATAACTCGCAGAACACACCGCTTTCACCCTTTTCAAAATATATTTCATAGTCGGTATCGTCTGTCTGCGTATAACCTGTTTGCGGAACAAATTCCTTGAAAAACTTGTTCCACGTTTCACCCAGACAATCGCCATCAGGACCAACGCATTTAAATACTGCATAGTCGGCAGGTTCCGTTTCCCATATGACATAACCATTTTTCGTAAAATGCTCCATTTTCGTGGTATCAGTATTCTCATCAACCATAATACCGATCCCGTAATTGAAATGAGTCTCGCTGTCTTTCAAAGGGCTGCATAAACCATACAAATCTCTTTTCCCTTCAGCGCGAAGCGATTTCATAGGGTCAATCAGGTTTTTATCCCAACATTCTGTCCAGAAGTCAGGGATACTGCGGCCATTGTCATCATTGCTGCTTTCATTCGAAAAAGCTCTTACCAATGCAAGAAATTGCTGACTCTCTCTGTGCTCAATTCTGTAATCCATAATACTGCCACCTTCCAATATGATTTTTATCACAAGAGGATTAAACAAATGGAGTTTTGCACCTTTATGCTTTGCCTGCTTTGGAGTTGAGCCGTGAAATCGTGAAAAAGCCTTGGAAAAGCTCTCCGGCGATTCATAGCCATACTTATATGCCGCATCGATCACCGATATATCCGTTGTCTGAAGCTCCTGAGCCGCTAATGTAAGACGACGCTTTCTAATGTACTCAGTAGCCGTCATTCCTACAATAAAGCTGAATGTTCGATGAAAATTGTAGCTTGACATATGCACACTTTTGGCAACCTCGACATAACTTATATCATCAAAAATATGTTCTTCCATATAGCATATTGCCTGCTGTATAAGCTGTATCGACACTTTGTTTTCTCCTCCTTGTATGCATCGATTATAGCTGATCACACTTTGAAAGTCCTGTTCGCGCTTGCACCAATTTGTCTCATGATATCATCCTTTTTTATCAGTTCGCTCCTTTCCCTGAAATACTTTTTCTATGTAACAATGTTCTGCTATTGACAACAGCTTATCTCCATCAAAATCAAGTTCAATAATATATGGCATCCAATCTATAATACGCAGAAAATCGCTGCACCCAAACTCAGGATCATAGTAGTTCAAAATAGTACTGAGAGCTGTTCCATGCGTGCCTATCACAATTTTCTTACCTCTGTTTCCCAGCAAAATCTCTGTAAGTGCCGCTATATTCCTCTGTTGCACCATATTGATGGACTCGCCGTTTTCTTCATGATAATCATGATCGGCCCACCGTTTTTCAAACATACCATGATTATTGCCATTGATGCCCTTCTCCCTCTCCCGCAGCCTCTCGTCAGTCAGAATTTTCTTCCCGAAAAAAGCCGCCGTATCTGCAATCGTATCAAAGCTTCTCTTATAAGGACTGCTGTAAAATATGTCAATCTCCTTACTTTTCAAAAAGTCCAATACAATTTCAGCATCCCTTTTCCCCTCATCGGTTAAAGGCCTGGTTCTGTCATCTTCCCACATATGTTCCGGCTGTGCGTGACGTACAAAATACACCTCTGTTACCATTTTTATCCTCCTGCTTTAATGCAATACAGTAACGAAAAAAGCGGGATGACTTACCCCCTGTGAATGATAGCGGAACCGGATTCATACAGGTTATTGCCTTCCGCGTCCATCACTACGATAACAGGAAAATCTTTTACTTCCAGTCTGCGGATTGCCTCCGTCCCCAAATCATCATAGGCTATGACCTCTGAGGATACAATGGAACGGGAAAGCAGAGCGCCTGCTCCGCCAACGGCAGCAAAATACACTGCGCCGTTTCTTACGATTGCATCCCTGACCGCCTGACTCCGCCTGCCCTTCCCGATCATTCCCTTCAGACCAAGGTCGAGAAGTGTCGGGGTATACTTATCCATTCTGCTGGACGTGGTGGGACCGGCAGATCCGATGGGTCTTCCGGGTCTCGCCGGTGAAGGCCCCATATAATAAATCACATTATTTCCCATTTCTACGGGAAGCTGCTCTCCTCGCTCCAACGCCTCATACATTCTCTTGTGAGCGGCATCCCGCGCTGTGTATATCGTCCCGGTCAGGTACACATAATCCCCTGCCCTCAGTTCTGATGCGGCCCCTTCCGCCAGAGGCACATTAATATACTTTTCCATCTTCACCCTTCATTCTGCCACCTGAAAGCGGCGCCAGCCACCATGCAGCAATCTGTCACGCCGACGCTGCCGACAGTAACATTGCAAATGGCACAGAAAATCACACTTTTACAACACACGCACCGCATGACGATTTACATGACAACAGATATTAACCGCTACAGGCAATCCCGCAATATGCGTAGGATATGTATTGATATTGACAGCAAGCGCAGTTGTGCTTCCGCCCAGTCCGCCGGGGCCGATGTCTGAATCGTTAATCTTTTCCAGCAGTTCCTGTTCCAGCTCTCTTACATACGGAATATCCGAGCGTTCATCCACAGGTCTGGTCAAAGCTTTCTTCGCCAGCAGAGCACACTTTTCAAAGGTACCGCCGATTCCCACTCCCACCACCATGGGCGGGCAGGCATTAGGCCCTGCGGCTTTCACTGCCGTCAGCACAGATTCCTTTACGCCCTCGATGCCATCCGCCGGTTTCAGCATAAATAC
>JAIDME010000025.1 GCA_029050705.1 Acetatifactor sp. | reverse complement strand
CCACCTTGGCCCCCACTGCACAGTTTTTCCGAATAGTTGCGCCCAAAAAACAAGGATCTGCAATTTTCTGCAGCACATTGTCCACAGCGAACACATTCAGCCACTCAAAACCCTCTTTCTTCACAAGTTCCAGCAGGCCGGCGTTCTTCATGGAGATGAACCAGCCCCCGTTTCCGTTGGGAGAAATGGAAAGCCGTCCCTTCTCCTCCAGATATATTTTGCCCTCGTAATCTGTGGCTGCCGCCATCTCCTGCATGAAAAAGTGCACATACTCTGCCCTGTAGCCGAAGTAATCATGCTCTTTCAGGAAAGCTACGGTGGCCTTATGGTTCTTGTCGCTGGTCATGACAAAGAGATGAATCCAGGTATCCGCCTGCCGCACCACATTCAGAAGATTGTTTACCAGACACTCAAAAATATAGAGATCCCTGGTCAGGCCCACATTGTACATGCCTTTAGGATTGTCGGAGCCCAGCCTTGTCCCCATGCCGCCCGCCAGAAGCACTGCTCCCAGCTTTCCGGCTTTGATGGCCTCCAGTCCTGCAGCGGTAAAGGCCTCCCTGTTCTCTTCAATCTCAGGCAGCTGCATGGCCGCCAGGGGAGTGATGACCCCCTTTTTCTCCAATTCCGCCCTGTGTCTGCACGCCTCAAGAAGGCTCATATCCGTTGCCTCTATCTGTGCCAAGAGCGCATCCTTCTCCTGTTCATTCAACTCATCATAATATTTCAGGACATGCTCCTGCCCATATTTCGCCAGCTTCTCCTTCGCCTGCGCCAAATCCATACTTTTTCCCTCAACCTTCCCGCCTGACGGCTGCTTTTCGCCGGGCATGTCTGACTGCCGCGGCCTTGGCTTAAGTATACCAGAACTTTCCTAACCCTTCAACTCAGACAATATTATTTGTTGTCATATCCATTTTCTTTGCTCAATCTCGCTTTTCAGGAACAGCCTGTTCTTGGCTGTACTTTTAATCGGAAACAGCTTTCCCCGCCGAACCAGATCCTCAATATTCTGCCGGGAGCATTCCAGAATATCTGCCGCCTCCGCAGTGTTCACCAGCCTCTCTGCCCCGAAATAGCAGAAATCCTCCCTTGTCAGTGGAATCACCTGCCCCATGTCATAAAGTTCTTCGCTGGAGATACTTGTGTTCTCCCCCCAGGCAATTCCATAGCCCCCCGGCTGCACATACACCTGCCGAAAGAACTGCGCCTCTCGGCGAAGGGGGGCAAAAGGCGGATGTTCCTCAATATATTTTTCTAATTCTATCTTGCGGATATACCCATCTCGAAAAAAAAGCAAAACAGACGTATCCTTTACTGCAAGAATATCTTCCACCCGCCGCTCGAACCGCTTTCTCAGGTTCTTTTCAAGCAATTCACTCTCCACAGAGACGAGATAACAATCATCCTGAGCACAACGGCCATTTGCCAGCATAAGCAGTGCATATTCATCATACTCCTCCAGTCCGTTTGCCCGCAGAATCTGCCCCAGATTCTGACGGTCCGGAGGCACAATTCTCTGCTGTACCCAAACCTTGCTCCAATATGCATTGATCGTATATTCCCCTCTCCTGACGAAAGAGGAAAGAAGCAGCGGCACTTCCCACTCTGAGCGCCCTTCCGGTATTTCAATATAAAAAGCTTTCGGTTTTTCATAATAAAGCAAATATGCCAAATCAACGTTTTCATCAAGACTCTCGTCTCTGATTGCAAAAATCTTCATAATACCTCCACCTCGCCCATATCATTTTCCAGATGACAGCCTGATATTCATCAGGCAGCGCTTTTTCCAGTCCCTGAAACAGATACTCCCTGTCCTGTTCCCTCAAAGCATTTAGTGCAGGCATCTTGTCTTTCGGAATTATTTTTAAGTTTTCTCTGACAGAACGACTCCCCAGAAAACATTGTACCGGCCTGTCCTCCATGACATCAACCCCCTCAAGCATGCTCGGCTCATAACAGCTATATACGAATGAAAGCCCATGGTCAAAGAGCGGTGCAAGTCTGACTGTCTTATTCCGGCTGTTGCGAAGAACCTCTATATTTGCTCCATGCCTGTCCCTGTTCAAAATTAAAAAATCCACAACGATCATTCGATAGACACTATCTCCCCAGCCTTGCCGGATACAGAAATCCAACGGCTTTTCTTTCTCGTCAAGCCTCTCTGCCTGATAATACACATCAAGCGCGATCTTGTTCTCACCCTTCTGCTTATAATCCTCCGATGCGCAGAGCCAGGTTGTATATGCAATCCCGTCAATCAAAATATCCGCATATATGAGCTGATAGGATAAATGCTCAACCCCCAGCAGCGTCAAAAGCCTGTCCACGATCAACTCGTTTATACACTCATGTCCGATGATCCCGCTATAAGCATCAAAATTAGAGAGCTTATAGTATACCTTCTGCCCTCCTATTTCATAATATGCTTTTAAAAAGGATCCCGCCGTCCCTGATGAGTTTCTGATCTTCGTCCAGTTCAGGTAAGTGAGATCCTGTTTTTCTGCAATAATCTGTTTATGCACCTTTATTCCCTCTTTGCTTCTTTCTCTTTCACTTGTCATGTGACAAGTATATTTTAACCATATACTTGTCATATGTCAAGTAGTATTAATTTTAGCAATACTCCTGCTTGTGGGCATATTTTTCTTTTGTGGCAAGCCCGCCTCTGATGTGGCGCTCCGATTTGTTCACATCCAACACCTGCCTGGCCTGTTTCGCCAGAGTGGGATTGATCTGCATGAGGCGGTCTGTTACGTCCTTATGTATGGTTGTTATTATTTGGAATGGTTTTATCAGATGTGTAGTTATCTTCAATCAATACCGCTTCATCCAGGCCCAAGTCACCAAACAAACGCAGGAAAATCTCCACATTTCCTTCCTTGTCCACTTCAATCTTCTGAATGATACGCTTGAGCTGGGTGTTGGTCATCACATGAACATCCGTGATATTCTCTATTTCCTTGAATGTTTGATTCAGAACACTTTCAAGCTGCTCGCCTTTTGTTAAATGATAGGATACCATTTTTAATTCATTCTCCAGACGTTCTATCTCTTTTCTGGATCCGCCGATTTTGTCATTCAGTTCCTGTCTGGAAATCAGATCGTCAGTATACATATCCATATATTTCTGTCTGGCTTTTGTCAACTTGTTCAATTGGCTTTTCAGTTGTTTTTCATATTCCAGATTTTCATCCTTTGCCTTGTAAGTGCGCTGAAATTCGCCCACTACATACTGAATCACCTTTTTCTTTTGGCTGAGGATATGGTTAAAATACTCCTGCAACACATCCATCAGCTCGTCCTCATCAACCGTAATCGCATTCGGGCAGCTGTCAGCTCCTTTACCATTATGTCCGGAGCATACCCAGCGAACATATGTATTTTTGTAAGTCCGCACGGTTCTGCGGAAAGACCAGCCGCATTCCTTGCAGCGAATTAATGTGGAAAAAAGATATTGATTGCTCTGTCTTTCTCTGTT
>JAIDME010000249.1 GCA_029050705.1 Acetatifactor sp. | reverse complement strand
ATATATTTTAAGACCTTCCCAAGGGTTGCCATCTGCCCCTGTCTTCTGCCGTTCTTCGCCTTATCTGTCATTCTGCACACCTCCCTTCGCCGAACCTTCCGCTTCTCCGGTCTGCTTTCCCGCCTCATGTGTCTGCGGCCCGGCTTCTCCGGGCTGTGGCTTTCCGAAATTTTCCTGCTCTTTCGCCGCTTTCAGCCTCTCGTCAGGATACTGTGAAAAATAAATTTCCCTGTACACGTCGCAGCCTGCCAGCAGCTCCTCATGCGTTCCCACGCCGGCCAGTTCGCCGTCATCCAACACCAGTATCTTGTCTGCGTGGCGGATGGTAGATGCCCTCTGGGAGACAATGAACGTTGTGGTGCTCCCCTCCAGACCTTTAAGCGCCGCCCTGAGTTTTGCATCCGTTGCATAGTCCAGGGCGGAGGCGCTGTCATCCAGGATCAAAATTTCCGGTTTCCTCACCAGCGCCCTGGCAATGGTCAGACGCTGACGCTGGCCTCCCGAAAGATTCTTGCCGTTCTGGGCAATCTCGGCATCCAACCTGCCCTCTTTGCCCTCCACAACCTCTTTCGCCTGGGCTGTTTCAATGGCCTGCCACATTTCCTCCTCCGTAGCGTCAGGCTTGCCCCACTGCAGATTGCTGCGGATGGTTCCCTTAAACAGCACTGCCTTCTGGGGCACCACGCCGATGCGGCCCCTGAGTTCTTCCTCAGGAATAGTTCTTAAATCCCGGCCTTCCATGCGAACTGCCCCCTCTGTCACAGGATAAAAACCGGGAATCAGATTAACAAGGGAAGACTTACCGGAACCGGTGCCGCCGATGACGCCCACAGTCTCTCCTTTTTCCACCGTAAAGTTCAGATCATGCAGAGTTGCCGCCCCGGCTCCCGCATATGCAAAAGATACATGGTCAAACTCCAGGAAAGGAGCGCCCGCCTTCACACCGTAAAGTTCCTGCAGCGCCATCTGTTCCTCATTTTGTATCTCAAACACGCTGGCGACACGGTCCGCGCAGGCCAGCGCCTTGGTGATTGTCACAATCAGATTGGCCAGCTTTACCAGTTCCACCAGCACCTGGGACATATAGTTGACAATGGCGATGACCTCCCCACGGGTCAAAATTCCGCCGTCCACCTGGACGGCCCCGGTATAGATCAACGCTATCGTTGCACCGTTCACGATCACATAGGTCAGGGGATTCATCACCGCACTGATCTTGCCCACAAAGGTCTGGCTGTGAGCCAGAGCTTCCGTATGCTCCCTGAACTTTTTCTCCTCCTCCTCTTCCCTGTGGAAAGCCCGAATCACGCGGACACCTGTCAGGTTCTCCCTGGTAACCCCCAGCACTCTGTCAAGTCCTGCCTGCACTTTCTTGTACAGGGGCATGGTCCAGGCCATGACGCCGATCACAACAATTGTAAGAAGTGGAATTGTCACCACAAAGATCAGCGCGCTCTTCACGTCGATGGTAAACGCCATGATCATAGCCCCGAACACAATGATGGGGGAGCGCAGAAACAGCCGAAGTACCATGTTTACACCGGACTGCACCTGATTGATGTCGCTGGTCATACGGGTGATCATGGTGGATGTCCCCGCCTTGTCGATATTGGTAAAGTTCAGTTCCTGAATATGGTCAAACAGCGCCTGCCGCAGCTTGGTGGAAAATCCCACTGCCGCTTTTGCCGCAAAAAACTGCGCTGTCACGGAAGACAACAGACCAACCACTGCCAGTGCAAGCAGACAGGCTCCCATCTTTCCGATATAACCCATGTCGGAATTTTCAATTCCCCTGTCGATGATGCTTGCCATAACCAGGGGCACCAGCAGCTCAAAAAACGCCTCCAGCAGTTTAAAAAGCGGTGCCAGCACGGATTCCCTTTTATAATCCTTCAGATACTTCATCAACCGTCCCATATTCATCCTCACTTTTCTGTTTCATACATATTACACCAGTTCACACGTCAACCTATAAGTTCAAATTCCATGCTTGCATGAGAATTTGAAGTGACAGACTGCCATAGCATACCCGGCAGGCGGTGAAACATCTATCCATTCCAGATCCCGTTTCGCATCTGCGCTTTGCACATCCTTACCGAGCACCGTCGTAACTCCTTCCCCTGTCAGCTTCCCGTAGGCTTCCTTCCGGCTCCACAACCCAAAAAAGAGCCCCTGCTGCTCCCTGTCACTCTCACAGCGTTCCAGGGCACGGCACTCCGGCTCCGAAAAAAAGCGTTTTGCCAGCTTCAGCACGTCTGCTGACTGGATCTTCTGAATATCCGCCCCCACCTCCTGCCGGGATACCACACAGAGCACATATTCCCCGGAGTGTGAGAGACTGAAAAACAACGGAATATTCTCAAAATAGGGTTTGCCTTTATCTCCGTAACGATAGGTCAGGTGAAAGGGTTCCGTCAACTCGTAGGAAAGGCCGGACACTGTACAGGACCGAATATGCGGATACCTCTTCGGCAAAACAATTCCTCTTGCTGTTTCCCCATTTTTCCCAGGTTTATCTTCAGGTTTGTCTTCCGGCTTGTCCCTCTTCCAATCCTGTACTGCCTTCTGCAGCAGCAGCCCTGCACCCAGTTCTGCCGCCTTTCCCTGATTCGTTTTTGCCGACCGCACCTTCTCCCGTCTGGCTTCGTCCAC
>JAIDME010000248.1 GCA_029050705.1 Acetatifactor sp. | reverse complement strand
AGATGGAGGGAAGGAGAGATTTTTATCGGGATTATCTGGCGGCAAAGAGGTTGGTTCTGAACGAGAGTGAGTATGTGTCCTTTGTAGCGGAGAATACGGAAAAGTATGAACTGACCCTGGAACTGGAGAAGGATATGGAGCGTCTGACAGACGAGTGGGAACAGCAGCCGGAGTTTCTGCGGCTTTATGCCCACAAAGAGCTCAGGACAGGCGACGGGAAGCAGAAATATTATGAAGAGAATGAGCGTCTGACACAGACGTTAAAGGACAGCTACCGTAAAAGTGTTGCAGACTGAACAGGAGATTATAATGGCATTTTGGAACAGACTATTTGGAAAGAGAAGAAAATCAAAAAAGCAGCTGCAGGAGGATTGGGAAAACATCGTCTATGACAGAGACGACGTGGACTTTCGGGATGAGGAACAGCGCAGCCGTTATGTTACCAACTGTCTGGAGCAGATGGCGGAGGCATCCAAAGAGATTAATTTACTGACCGGAGAGTATGCCCTTGTGACCTCTTATCTGACGGATATGGAGGAAATAGAGGCGCTTCCCGAACAGGAGAGGGAGAGCCTGAACAAAATTGCCAGGCAGCTTCTGGCCCAGGAGAAGGAATGTGAGCGTTACCGCGGGAAAGAAAACCGCATGGACGATAATGAATACTATCAGATGCGCAAACAGGAGGATGAAGTACAGGAGGGCATCAGTAAACTGAAGGAGTGCGAGAACTATGGAGAACTGGTCCGGCAGGACTTAAAGCGGCTGGACAGAGAGCGAAACGCCTTTGAGTACCGCCGCTCCGAACTGGAGGCCATGCTGAATAATTTTCGGGGCATGTCGTTTATTTTTATGACGGCATTTGTCGTCTGTATTATGCTGTTGATCGTTCTGCAGTTTGCCTTTGAGATGGATACCAAAATAGGTTATCTTCTGGCGGTTGGAGCCGTGGTGGTTGCGGTTGCGGTTCTGGTTGTCAGATATACAGACAGTGAGAAGGAACTCAGCCGGGTGGAGAGGGCTGTCAACAAGCTGATACAGCTCCAGAATAAGGTGAAGATCAGATATGTGAACAACAAAAACCTTCAGGAATACCTGCGCATTAAGTATGATACGGAAAACGCTGCTGCGCTGGAAAAACTCTGGACGCAGTACCTGCAGGAGAAGGAGGAGCGCAAGGAGTTTGCGGAGGCGGAGGCGAAAACAGAGTACTACCAGAAAGAACTGGTGTCCAGAATGAACAACTATCGAATCAACAGCCCGGACAGGTGGGTTGGCCATCCGGAAGCATTGCTGGATCCTCGTGAGATGGTGGAAATGCGCCACGAGCTGATCGTGAGACGGCAGGCGCTGCGCAAGCAGATGGAATATAACAATGGTGTAGCGGAGACGGCAAGAACGGAGATTATGGATATCGTGAAAAAGTATCCTGCGTATGCGGGAGAAATACTTGCCATGGTGGATAAATACGATAACTATTGACTTCCGCTTTTGGGTGGGCTATGATGATTTACGTTGTATGAAGGGAAGCAGATGTGTGTGGAGAACAATGATAAACTAAAGGAAGAATGCGGTGTGTTCGGCGCCTATGATTTTGACGGGCAGGATGTTGCGTCCGCAATCTATTACGGTCTGCTGGCTTTACAACACCGTGGACAGGAAAGCTGCGGCATTGCGGTCAGTGACACCGGTGGCCCCATGGGCAGGGTGTTGTCGGCCAAGGATATGGGGCTGGTAAATGAAGCCTTTACGCCGGAACAGCTTGAGAAACTGAAAGGCGATATAGGGGTGGGACATGTGCGTTATTCCACGGCAGGAAGTTCTACCCGGGAGAATGCGCAGCCTCTGGTCTTAAATTATGTGAAGGGAACTTTGGGACTGGCCCACAACGGCAATCTCATCAATACCCCTGAACTGAAGAATGAGCTTGCCTACACGGGGGCCATTTTCCAGACCACCATCGACTCTGAGATTATTGCATATTACATTGCCAGGGAGCGGTTGAACTCCAAAACGGTGGAGGAGGCCGTGGGCCGCACCATGAACAGGCTGAAAGGAGCTTATTCCCTTGTCATCATGTCTCCCAGGAAGCTGATAGGTGCAAGGGATCCCTTTGGATTCAGGCCGTTGTGCATCGGGAAGCGGGATAATACATATTTTCTTGCCAGCGAGAGCTGTGCCCTTGATACTGTGGGAGCAGAGTTCGTGAGGGATGTGCTCCCCGGCGAGATTGTGACGATTTCTCCGGAGAAGGGAATCGAGTCGGACATGAGCCATGGGCTTCCTGCCGCAGAGCAGGCCAGATGTGTGTTTGAATATATTTATTTTGCTCGGCCGGACAGTGTCATTGACCAGGTCAGTGTATACAATTCCCGGATACTGGCGGGAAAGTTTTTAGCCCAGGACAGCCCCGTGGAAGCGGATCTGGTGGTGGGTGTGCCGGAGTCCGGCAATGTGGCGGCGCTGGGATATTCCCTGCAGTCAGGCATCCCCTACGGAACAGCCTTTGTAAAAAACACCTATGTGGGGCGGACATTTATCAAACCCAGGCAGAAGAGCCGGGAAAGCAGTGTGCAGGTAAAGCTGAATCCGATCCGCCAGGCGGTGGAGGGGAAGCGGATTATCATGATAGATGATTCCATTGTCAGAGGTACTACCTCGGACCGCATTGTCCGTATGCTGCGGGAAGCAGGCGCCAGGGAAGTACACATGCGCGTCAGCTCGCCGCCGTTTCTGTGGCCCTGCTATTTTGGCACGGATGTGCCTGCGAGGGATCAGCTGATTGCATACAACCGCTCCGTGGAGGATATACGTAAAATGATCGGAACGGACAGTCTTGCCTATTTGCGTATGGAGCGTCTGGAGGAAATTGTAAACGGTCTGGGAATCTGCAGGGGCTGTTTTACGGGAAAGTATCCGCTGGAACCTCCTGTGGAGGACATCCGGGGCGATTTTGACAGATAATGTTATAGAATAGCAGTAAAATTAAAGGAGGACCTGACTATGAGTACGGACAGATATGAAAGTCCCTTATCCGAGCGCTATGCCAGCAGGGAAATGCAGTATATTTTTTCGCCTGACATGAAATTCCGCACATGGAGAAGGCTGTGGATCGCACTGGCGGAGACAGAAAAAGAACTGGGGTTGTCCCAGAACGGCAGGCCGGTCATCACCGACGAACAGATTGAGGAACTGAAAGCTCATGCGGAGGATATTAATTATGATGTGGCAAAGGCAAGGGAAAGGGAGGTACGCCATGACGTCATGAGCCACGTGTACGCATACGGGCAGCAGTGTCCAAAGGCGGCGGGCATCATCCATTTAGGCGCAACCTCCTGCTATGTGGGCGATAACACGGACATTATCGTCATGACTGAGGCGCTGAAGCTGGTGAAGAAAAAGCTGGTGAATGTGATAGCAAAGCTGGCCGATTTCGCTGAAAAATATAAGAACCAGCCGACTCTTGCGTTTACCCATTTCCAGCCGGCCCAGCCGACTACCGTTGGCAAGCGCGCTACGCTGTGGCTGCAGGAATTCTATCTCGATCTGGAAGATCTGGACTACGTGCTCGGAAGCATGAAGCTGTTGGGTTCCAAGGGAACCACAGGCACTCAGGCATCCTTTTTGGAATTGTTTGATGGCGACCAGGAGACCATTGACAGGATTGACCCGATGATTGCTGAAAAAATGGGATTTAATGAGTGCTTTCCCGTGTCCGGCCAGACTTATTCCAGAAAGGTGGATACCAGGGTGGCAAATGTATTGGCGGGCATTGCGGCATCCGCCCACAAGATGAGCAACGACATCCGTCTTCTGCAGCATCTTAAGGAGGTGGAGGAACCCTTCGAGAAGAGCCAGATAGGCTCCTCCGCAATGGCTTATAAGAGAAATCCCATGAGAAGCGAGAGAATAGCGTCCCTTTCAAGATATGTTATGATTGATGCGCTGAATCCGGCTATCACATCTGCGACTCAGTGGTTTGAGCGGACTTTGGATGACTCGGCAAACAAGCGTCTGTCCATTCCGGAGGGCTTTCTGGCAACCGATGGAATCCTGGACCTTTGCCTGAACGTGGTGGACGGACTGGTGGTGTACCCCAAGGTCATTGAAAAGAGATTAATGAGTGAGTTGCCCTTCATGGCCACGGAGAATATTATGATGGATGCGGTGAAGGCGGGAGGTAATCGGCAGGAACTGCATGAGCGCATCCGTGAGCTTTCCATGGAAGCCGGGCGAAATGTGAAGGTTGAGGGCAGGGAGAACAACCTGCTGGAGCTGATAGCGGCAGATCCTGCGTTCAATATGTCCCAGGAGGACTTGCAGAAGACCATGGACCCGGGGAAGTATGTGGGACGCGCCAGAGAGCAGGTTGATGCATTCTTAAAGAATGTGATTCAGCCGGTTCTGGAGGAGAACAGGGAGCTGCTGGGCATAAAGGCAGATATAAAAGTATGAGAAAGGCAGGATGGTAAATATGGGCGGTTTTTTTGGAGTCGCATCGAAGGAGGACTGCATGTTTGATCTTTTTTTCGGGACGGATTATCATTCCCATCTGGGAACGAGACGTGCCGGCATGGCGGTCTACAGCAGGCAAGAGGGATACAACAGGGCGATTCACAATATAGAGAATGCTCCTTTCCGCACAAAGTTTGACAAGGATGTTAACGAGATGAAGGGAAATCTGGGGATAGGCTGTATTTCTGACTATGAGCCGCAGCCTCTGATCGTCCGCTCTCATCACGGCACCTATGCCATTACTACGGTGGGAAAGATCAATAATTCGGGAAGTCTGATTAATGAACTTTTTGCAAAGGGACATTCCCACTTTCTGGAGATGAGCGGCGGCGACATCAATGCCACGGAGCTGGTGGCGGCCATCGTGAACCAGAAGGATAATCTGGTGGAGGGAATCCGATACGCCCAGGAAATTATTGAAGGCTCCATGACAATCCTGATCCTGACGCCTAAAGGAATCTATGCGGCAAGGGACAGGCTGGGCAGAACTCCCGTGTCCATCGGGAAAAAGGAGGGGGCTTACTGTGTGTCCTTTGAGAGCTTTGCTTATCTGAATCTGGGATATACCCTTGACAGAGAGCTTGGACCGGGTGAGATTACGGTGGTGACGCCGGAAGGAGTGAACACCCTGGTGCAGCCCGGAAAGGATATGAAAATATGTACTTTCCTGTGGATATATTACGGCTATCCTTCTTCCTCCTACGAGGGCATCAGCGTGGAGAAGATGCGTTACAACTGTGGGGCAAAGCTTGCGGAGAGAGATAATGTACAGCCTGATATTGTGGCGGGCATACCGGATTCCGGCACGGCTCATGCCATCGGGTATGCGAACCGGTCAGGAATTCCTTTTTCACGGCCGTTTATCAAGTATACGCCCACCTGGCCCCGCTCCTTTATGCCGACGATTCAGACACAGAGGAATCTGATTGCAAGGATGAAGCTGATCCCGGTTCATGACCTGATTGAGAACAAGAGCCTGCTTTTGATTGATGATTCCATAGTCAGGGGTACTCAGCTTCGGGAAACCACGGAATTCCTGTATCAGAGCGGTGCCCGGGAGGTACATATCCGTCCGGCCTGCCCGCCTCTTCTGTTCGGGTGCAAATACCTGAATTTTTCCCGTTCCTCTTCGGAGATGGACCTGATAACCAGGAGGGTGTTGAAAGAAATGGAGGAGGACGAAAGAAAGATCGATCTGAAACTTTATGTGGATCCAGATACGGCAGAGTATGGGGAGATGGTGGAACGCATCGGCAAAAAACTCAATTTTACCAGTCTGCGTTTCCACAGGCTGGATGACATGATTGAATCGGTGGGAATTGATAAGGACAAGCTTTGCACATATTGCTGGAACGGAGTGGAATGAAAGGCTTTATATGTTAAGATTGGGATTTGTGGTGGTGACTACACTGCCGTTTATCATTTATTATCTGACTAAGGCAAAAATAATTGAAAGATGCAACGGAGATTTTTCGGAGGAAAAGCGTTACAGGATGGCCCGGCGGTGTATCCGCATCATGATGCGCCACGGGAGGATTCGGACGGAGTACACCGGACAGGAGTATCTGCCGAAGGAGGGAGGGTATGTCATGTATCCGAACCATCAGGGCAAGTATGACAGTCTGGGCATTATGTATGCTCATCCGAAGCCCTGTACCCTTGTCATAGACTATGATCGCTCCAAGCTTCCCATTGTGAGTCCCTTTATTGATTGGATTCGGGGAAAGCGGTTGAATAAGCGGGATATGAAGAGCCAGCTGAAGACCATACTGCAG
>JAIDME010000247.1 GCA_029050705.1 Acetatifactor sp. | reverse complement strand
ATGCAGCTCTGCAGCATGGGCCACAACTTTCTTAAGACGCTCCGCCGCCTCACAGCCCCACTGTGTCATGGTTTCCCGTAATACTTCTTTGAACATATCCGCCAGTTCCCGGTAATACTCGTAGAGCTGAGGGCTCACATTTTCTACGGTTCCGAGCAAACCGTCCAAAAACAACGCCCTGTTCTCCAATGTGCCGTCTTTCTCCAGTTCCCCCCGCAGTGTCCGCATCTGCGCAAGCAGGTCAGGATATCCTTCCTTGCCGTTGCAATCTGTCTCATAGGCTGCATACACAGGAAATACCTGCCCTGCCGCCCGAAACAGATTTTCATCTACAGATTTTAATTCAAAAAGACCGTCTGCCCTTCTGGGAAGCTGTTTGATCTGCTCCGCCTTCAACTGCTCATTCATTCTGATAACCCTGCCCTTTCATTTCCGACTTTTGTTTCTGCTTCTTTTATTTTGATACATATCCGCATCAGCCGTCTCAATCAGCCTGTCAATATCCTCATCTGTTCCCAATTCACCGACGGCGAAGCCAAGGCTTGCGGATATTTCATATTCTTTCCCCGAATGTTCGGATTTTTCCGCCACACTTTTTTCAATCTGTGCAATCTTCTGCCTGATGTCCTCTATGCTGTATTGCCCGACTCCAACGAGCAGGAATTCGTCGCCGCCGATCCTTGCACCTATTTCATTCCAGCCAACGGCTTCCTTCAATGCTTCCGCAATAGTCAGCAGACCGAAATCTCCGTCCGCATGTCCGAATTTGTCATTGATATATTTCAGCCCGTTCATATCCGCCATGATGAAAAAGACTTTACCCTCGACATCCCGCTTCCCGTCAAGCCATTCCTGCATACCGCGTCTGTTGTACAGCCCGGTGGCCGAATCCTTCATGGACAGTTCGAAAAGCTGGTTCCTGATTCTGGTCATGGAAATTGCATTGCTGACAAACCGAATCCAGTGACGGTACAGATAACCTACGATATACTTCTGCAAAAGAGAATTCCGCACCACGGCATATCCGTACATCACAGCCTCCGCATGGATCGGCAGAAAATAGAATACACTGGGTTCATGCTCCTCCCACAGCTCCGGCAGCATCTGCTTTGTGTCAAAGGAGCGCGGTCCAACCTCATCGCAGAATCCCACGCTTCTCGCCGGCCCTGTGTCATTTGTCCCCTGGGAGTGCAGGAGCACACGCATCCTGTCGGGATATCCTGAAGTCACCACATCGTCTAAGTCCAGCCAGTTCTCCTTCAGGCACATCCAAAAATCCCCATAGGGATGCAGTAAATACATGAAACTGTAAATCCGGTCCAGACACGCCATATAATCAGGCGCACCGGTAATCCTCTCCAGCATATAGCTGTCCAGCAGCATTCCCACATCTATAGGCTTCTCGTCAGAGGTCGTCCAGTTCGTCTTCTGGTGCAGCAGTGCATCATCAATACGCTTTTTCCAATAAGTCATATTCGGAGCGCAGCCACAGCTTTCCCCTATGCGTAGCCCAACATCACCTCCGTTCACCACCATATCCAGACATTCTGCCTCCGGCTCAATGGCAATGCGGATCCTGTTCACCGCCATGGCTGCCGACTCACTTACCTTTGGTTCGTAGGAGGATATGTAAGGGTCATTAAAAGCCGCCTCCTGAGTGGCATCATATCCCGTCACAGCCACCTGATCAGGCACCGAAATGCCGTGCTCCGTAAGCCTGTTCGCCAGCCCGATCGCCATATGGTCGCTGGCGCAGATGACTGCATCCGGCATCTCCACCCTGCCGCTGTAAATATCCTCCGCCAGTCTTTCTCCCGATGTATACCAGTAGTCACCGTAAAAGATGTGCTCCTCAGGTACCTCAATTCCCTGCTCCGCCGTATACTTTAAAAAACCGTTCAGCCGCTGTTTGGAAATGTTGTAATCCTTAAAGCCACTCAGAAAATACACCTTCTGTTTGTGATGCTCTTCATAAATATGCTTCGTAATCTCATAGAAAGCACCGGTATCGTCTGTACGGACCATCTCGTAATCCCCGAACGGAACATCCAGCGCGACCACTTTACTGTGACACTTTTCACGAAACATTTCCAGCATAGCCGTTTCAAAGGTTCCGTCATCCATGGCAAAAAGGGGATCCGGCGTGATAATGATGCCGTCAAAAAGATCAAAGTTGACCAGATTAAATATATTCAGCTCACCCTTCAGGTTTTCCTTCATGGAGTGGGTGGTATCCACCAGAGTAGTAAATACCGCCGCATCATAGCCGTATTTTGCACACTGTGAAAACATACCCTTCATGACACGCTGTTGGTATACGTTCTCCAGTTCCGTGGTAATCAGAGCAATCTTACGTCTCGTTCCCATAGCCGCTCTCCTCTCCTGCACGCATACTGACTGACACAGATTATTATACCATCTATACTCGAAAGCACGCGCTGACGCGCTCACTCGCCTGCTGTCGCAGGCAGCTTTCTCGTTAATGAGCGCAAGAAAATCAAATGACGCTTTGCGTCGCTTGATTTTCTTTTACGCTCATTATATCATAAATCTCCCGTAAAGGATATAGCTTGAATAATTTACCCCCGGCATTTTATGTCCGGGGGTAATTTTCCTGAAAGTATGCTGTTTACAGGGTTACGCCCTGCTTGAATATTGCCATATCGTGGAATCCCGCCGCCTCGCTGCGAACCTGTCTTCCGGAAGCCACTTCCACCACATAATCAAAAAGCGCCTTCGTCTCTTCCTCCATGGTCTTGTCCTCCACCAGCACTCCCGCGTTGAAGTCGATCCAGTTAGCTTTCCTGCCCGCCAGCCCGGAATTTGTGGAAATCTTGACCGTAGGAACAGGAGATGCAAATGGAGTTCCCCTGCCTGTGGTAAACAGGACGATGTGGGCTCCTGCTGCCGCGAGGGCTGTGGCTGCCACCAGATCATTGCCCGGTGCGCTGAGTAAATTCAGGCCTGCCGTCTCCACCCTGTCGCCGTACTGGAGCACGCCACGCACCGGTGCGCTGCCCGACTTCTGGGTACAGCCCAAAGATTTATCCTCCAGGGTGGATATTCCTCCCTTCTTGTTTCCGGGAGAAGGATTCTCGTATATTGTCTGGTTGTGGCTCTTGAAATAATTCTTAAAATCATTTATCAGGTTGACAGTTTTGTCGAAGAGCTCCCTGTCGGCACAGCGGTTCATGAGAAGGGTCTCCGCGCCGAACATCTCCGGCACTTCTGTCAGAATCGTAGTCCCCCCCATAGAGATCAGCTTGTCGGAGAAACGCCCCACCAGCGGATTTGCGGTGATACCGGAAAGCCCGTCGCTGCCGCCGCACTTCATGCCGATCACAAGCTTACTGACACTGATAGGTTCCCTCTCAAATTTTGAAGCGTAGTCCACCAGTCCTTTGATGACCTCCAGAGACTCGGCGATTTCATCCTCACAGTCCTGGGATACCACAAACTTTACCCTGTCCGCGTCATAATCACCGATATAGGGCTGCAACACATCAATATTGCTGTTCTCACAGCCCAGTCCCAGCACCAGCACTCCGCCTGCATTGGGGTGGTTGATCAGATCCGCCAGAATCTGTCTGGTGTGCTCCTGATCGTCCCCCATCTGGGAACAGCCGTAGGGATGCGGAAAAGCGATAACCTCTCCAACGCTTGCGTATTTATCCTCATTCGCCATGCGCCAGGCATTTGCCTTGGCAGCAATTGCAGTAGCCACATTGTTCACACAGCCCACCGTGGGGATGATCCAGATTTCATTCCGGACACCCACTTTGCCATCGGGACGATTAAAGCCCATGAAGGTGACCTCTTCCTGCGATGCAGGACCCGTATCCTGCTCCACTGCGGCCACAGGCTCATAGGTATACTCCAGCAGGTCTCCCAGTGCGGTCTTGATATTGTGAGTGTGTATCCACGCTCCTGCCCTGATGTCCTCTTTCGCGTTACCGATACGGCAGCCGTACTTGATGACCTCGCCCTCAGCCGGAATATCGCAGATTGCCATCTTGTGCCCTGCGGGAATCTCCTCCAGCGCGGTGATCTGCCTGGTCTCACCCTGTACCTCCACGGTGAGGGTCTCCCCAGCCGGAATCGTCTTAAGCGCTACCACTACCTTGTCATTGTCATGAATCTTTATGAAATCCTGCATAATGCCGCCCTCATACCATTTGCTTTTATATCATCCAGATAGGAAACCACTGCGTCGGTAAGACCCGGCACCTTGTTCAGGTCCTGGCCGTGGAAGTCCTCTCTCCCCAGGTAAGCTGTCACAAAGCTTGCGGTATCCTTGCCGCAGTTGTCACGGAAGAACTCCAGTACAGGCAAATCGTCCTTAATATCATAGGGCTGTCCGTTCCTGTCACCCTTCAGAACGCCGTCCTGAATCTCGTTGCCCTGATAAAATGCCATCAGCGCTGCGATGGAAAACGTCAGATGAGCGGGAAGTCTGCCGAACTTATCAACATATCCCAGCAGACTGGGCAGACACCTTGCACGCCATTTAGATACGGAATTTAAGGAGATAGCCAGCAGCGCATGGTCCACATAAGGGTTGTTGAAACGATTTACAACCTCACCCGCAAACTCCTTCAGCTCGTCCTCCGGAAGGGTCAGGGTAGGAATAACCTCATCAAAAATTGTCTTGTTCATGAAGTCGCGCACATCCGCATCCTCCATGGACTGTCTCACAATATCATTGCCGCAGAGCCAGGAAGCCAGTACAAAGGAAGTATGGGCGCCGTTTAAAATGCGCACCTTTCTCTGTTTATAGGGATGATGATCATCGGTAAAAATAACGGGCAGTCCCGCTCCGGGAAGGTCAAATTCTTTGCTGATGTCCTTCTCGGATTCGATAACCCAGAGTGCAAAGGGCTCGCCGGTAACCATGATACGATCCTCATATCCCAGCTTCTCCCACTCCTCCTGCTCCGTGGCGCGGGGGTAGCCGGTGACAATACGGTCAACCAGTGTAGACGTGAAGATACAGGCATCCTCCACCCATGCCTTAAACTCATCGGAAAGTCCCCAATTCTCAATCTGCTGCATCACGCATTTGCGCAGCATAATGCCGTTGTCATCAATCAACTCCACCGGAAGCATCACAAGCCCCTTTGACTTATCGCCGTGGAATGTCTCAAATCTATGGTACAGGAACTTTGTCAGTTTCCCCGGAAACGTCTTAGGGGGATTTAACTCATACTTATCGGAAGGGTCATATACAATGCCGGCCTCCGTAGTGTTGGAGACGACAAACCGCAGAGTATCAATCTCGGCGAGGGCCGCATATTTCTCATATTCACTGGCAGTATCCACAGCGTCTGCAACGCTTGTCACCACTCTGTTGATAATCTTGCCTTCACCGTTCACATTGCCCCGCAGAGACACCGTATACTGACAGTCCTGCTTGTGAAAATTGTCCAGGCTGCCAAACTCAATGGGCTTGATAAGAACAATATCCCCGTCAAAAGTTCCCTTTTCATTGGCAATATCAATCATGTAGTCCACAAACGCCCGAAGAAAATTTCCCTCTCCGAACTGAACTACCTTAACAGGCCTTTCTTTCCTGTTGGACATCGATTTGTTTAATACTTCCATTGTCAGTCTCCCTCCTAATAGTGTAAGTACTTTCATAAGCTATTTTACTGCCAAAAAAAGCTTTCGTCAACCCAATTATAACCACAAAAAAATGTCTTGAAAAAAGAATTGGGGTCGGATATAATTTAAAAAGAGTTTTATGTAACTGCTTACATATTCTCTCTTATAACCTACAGGAAGGCATTTACAGGTATGACCATCTATGATATATCGGAGAAAGCCGGCGTATCCATAGCTACGGTGTCGCGTGTGCTGAACGGAAGCAGCAGTGTCAGCGAAAAGACGAAGAAAAAAGTACTGGATGTCATCAATCGGTATGAGTACACCCCTAATGCCTTTGCCAGAGGCCTGGGTCTGAACACTATGAAGACTATCGGTATCATATGCGCCGACAGCTCCGACCTCTATCTCGCCAAGGCAATCTACTATATAGAGCAAAAGCTGCGTGCAAACGATTACGACAGTATCCTGTGCTGCACAGGCTATGATCTGGACGCAAAGGCTGCCGCGGTCAATCTCCTTATTACCAAAAAAGTGGATGGCATTATCCTTGTAGGCTCCAATTTTATTTATGAGGAAGATGCCGACAACCAATATGTGGTAGATGCTGCCGCCCAGGTTCCGTTAATGCTTCTGAATGCGGCCCTGGATGCTCCAAACATCTACAGCATAATATCCGATGACTTCACCTCTATGTATGAGGCCACTCTGCAGATGATCTCCGCCGGAGTCAGGGATATTGTATATTTCTATAACTCTGTCTCTTACAGCGGGAAGAAAAAGCTTGCAGGATATCGGGCCGCCATGGAGGAGCAAAATCTCTCCACCGAGTCCGGTCTGCTGCAATTCTATCAGGGCTCCCATGAGGACATTCCGGCCATGACCGGGCACCTGATGAGGCTGCATGACCAGGGACTGATTTTTCACGGCGTTATTGCCTCGGATGATACCCTGGCGCTGGCTGCCGTTAAATACGCAAAGCTGATGGGATATTCCATACCGCAGGATTTCTCCATACTGGGATACAACAATTCTATGCTTGTCAACTGCTGTGACCCGGAGCTCACCAGCATCGACAACAAGCTGGAGACCCTGTGCCAGCATTTGATCACCACCCTGATGGGGGTGCTTGACGGAAACGAGATGCCGAAAAAGACCGTTTTTTCAGGCGAAATCATTCAGCGCGGCACCACAAAGAACTAAAAAGCGGGCATGCTCGCTTAGAAAAATGCCAGTTCTCTTAAATAACAAAAAAGCCGCCGGGCGGCAGAAAGAAGGTAACAAAATGAAAGCATTTATGGACAAAGACTTTCTGTTGGAGACCGAGACAGCAAAGAAGCTGTTCCACGACTACGCGGAAAACACGCCGATTCTGGACTACCACTGTCACATCAATCCCAGGGAGATTGCCGAGGACCGTCAGTTCGAAAACATCACCCAGGTGTGGCTGGGCGGAGACCACTACAAATGGCGCTTTATGCGCTCCTGCGGCGTGGATGAAAAGTACATAACAGGCGATGCCTCAGACTATGAAAAATTCTGCAAATGGGCAGAGTGTCTGGGACATGCCATCGGCAATCCTCTGTTCCACTGGAGCCACCTGGAGCTGCAGAGATATTTCGGCTACAGCGGAATACTCAATAAAAACACTGCGGACGAGGTATGGAAGCTCTGCAATGAGAAGCTTTCCCAGCCCTCCATGAGTGTTCGCAGCCTGATCAAACAGAGCAACGTCACCCTCATCTGTACCACGGATGACCCCATTGATTCTCTGGAATGGCACAAGAAGATTGCGGAGGACAAGAGCTTCGATGTAAAGGTTCTTCCTGCATGGAGACCCGACAAGGCAATGAACATCGAGAAGCCCGATTATCTGGACTATCTGGGTAAGCTTGCCGCAACCGTGGGTATGGCTGAGATCAACAGCTTCGCCGCTCTTAAAGCAGCTCTTAAAAACCGCATGACATTCTTTGCATCCATGGGCTGCAACGTGTCTGACCATGCTCTTGAATATGTAATGTACTGCCCCGCAGATGATGACGAAATTGAGGCAATTTTCTTAAAGCGCCAGAACCGTATGATCCTTACCAAAGAGGAGGAAATGAAGTTCAAGACCGCCTTTATGCTCTTTGTCGGCAGAGAATATCACAGACTGGACTGGGCAATGCAGCTTCATTACGGCTGTAAACGGGACAACAATACGCTTATGTACGAGAAGCTGGGCCCTGACACAGGCTATGACTGCATAAACAATTATGCCCCTTCATCCCAGATGGCGGATTTCCTCAATGCATTAAACCGCACAGACGAGCTTCCCAGAACCATCCTGTACAGTCTGAATCCCAATGACAACCAGTCCATCGGCAGTATCTTAGGCTGCTTCCAGGACTCCACTGCCGTGGCAAAGATTCAGCAGGGCAGCGCATGGTGGTTCAATGACCACAAGGTCGGTATGACGGACCAGATGGTCTCTCTTGCAAATCTGGGCAATCTCTCCGGCTTTGTAGGCATGCTGACGGATTCCCGGAGTTTCCTGTCCTACACGAGACATGAGTATTTCCGCAGAATCCTCTGTAACCTGATCGGAAGCTGGGTGGAGAACGGTGAATTCCCTCAGGATTACGACACTCTCTCAGAGATTGTAAAGAACATTTCCTACTATAACGCAAAGAACTATTTCAAGTTCCCTATTCAGTAAATGTTTCCTCTGCATCGGCGTGTGCATAAAAAGGGCATGACACCATCAAGATGTCATGCCCTAATTTTTTAATTTTTGCAGATTCTTTTCTGAGACTTACTTATAATACTTCAGATATTCCTTGATGTCATCACGAGAGTATCCGGTAAAATACCAGTCACTGCCAATTTTTATCATCAGGTACTGAGTTCTGC
The DNA here is from genome assembly GCA_029050705.1 of Acetatifactor sp. Lineage (GTDB taxonomy): Bacteria > Bacillota > Clostridia > Lachnospirales > Lachnospiraceae > Acetatifactor. The sequence goes on along the minus strand of JAIDME010000247.1, from coordinate 3,542 downwards.
CCGTATCAACATCATAATCCTTGTCTCTGTCCCCGTCCTCATAGTACTCTGCCTTAATCCTGGCCTCTACAATGGCAAACTGCTTGATCTTGTCTGCGTCACAATCATAGTAGTCTTCCATGAACTCCTTTGCCCACTTGAACTCCCTGTCGCTCTTCTTGATCTTTTCCACATCTTTGATGTCTACAGAGACCTTGTACTTAATACCGTCGTCCTTCCTGTCTTCCTTCAGGTCCTCATAGTAGTCCTTCAGGTCCTCGTAGTCATCCTCATAATCGTCCTTATCATACAGATCCAGAGCCTTCTGTGCCTTCTTTGCTGTTATGGAATTGTTCCACAACTTCTTAACATCACAGGAATATTGAGCCGTTACACATGCCTTGAACGCTTTCTTGGGTGAACTGCCAAACATCAGATTGCACAACGCAATGAGCAGCACAAGAGCTACCACCGCAATACCGCCAATGAAGGCCAGCTTCTTCACATTGTCAGATCCTGCCGCCTGGGGCTTATCGCCGTTTGCCGCAACAACATCCTTGGGAGCTTCCGCCGCCTTGGGAGCCTCTGCTTCCTTGGGAGCTTCCGCAGCCGGTGTCACAGTTTGTGACGCTCCATTTGCACTTTCAGATGCTGCCTGAGGTGCAGCGGTCTGAGGTGCCGCTTCCTCGCAGGATGTACCGCAGGAAGTACAAAACTTTGTTCCTTCCGGAAGTTCCTTACCACAATTCTTACATACCATTTTTTCGCTAATCTCCTTATCCTCATAGTGTTTATACAGAAGCATATGCCATGCTCCTGTCTGTCAGAACAACACCATAATCATAACTTTATCGCTATATCTTTGTCAAGTTCTTTTTATCAATAGTATTTTCTGCTGCTTTCAGTACTTCAGCGCTTTTTCCTCACCGTTCATCACACGCATGGCGCCCTGAGCAAGAGCAAGCAGCTCATCCTCTCCGGCATATACGGTGACAGGTGCGATCCAGCCTGTTCTCTCCTTCAGTACATCACATACATCCTGCCCGTAGGCAATACCGCCCGTGAGAATGATCTGGTCCACTTTGCCGTTGAGTACGCAGGCCATGGCACCGATGTCCTTTGCCACCTGGAGCAGAAATGCCTGCTTGGCCTCCGCAGCCTTCTCATCGCCTTCGTTCGCACGCTTCGTCACATCGCGCATATCGTTTGTACCAAGATAAGCGTTAAATCCTCCCTTGCCGATAAGCTTGCTGTATATTTCCTTTTCCGTGTATTTACCCGAGAAGCACAGCTTCACAAGGGCTCCGCAGGGTACGCCGCCCGCACGCTCCGGTGAAAACGCTCCATCTCCGTCAAAGGCACTGAACACGTCTACCACTCTGCCGCCTTCGTGTGCGCCCACGGATACGCCTCCGCCCATGTGCACCACGATCAGCCTCAGGGACTCATAGGGTTTCCCAATCTCCTTTGCGTACCTCTTTGCCACTGCCTTCTGGTTCAAAGCGTGGAAAATACTGCCTCTGGGAATTTCAGCCATGCCGGAGTATCTGGCTATGGGCATAAGTTCATCCACCACCACAGGGTCAACGATATAGGCCGGCACGCCGATGGAGTCTGCGATTTCCCTCGCCAGGATTCCTCCCAGGTTGGACGCATGCTGCCCCTGCACACCTATTCTCAGATCCGCCAGAAGCTCGTCCGTGACTGCGTAGGTGCCTCCGGGAATGGGCTTTAACATACCGCCGCGGCCCACTACTACATTCAGGGACTTGATGTCAAAATTTTTGGACGCAAGGAGATCTGTAATGATCTGTTTTCTGAAATCCTTCTGGTCAACAATGGTTTCATACCGGGAAATCTCCTCGGTGGAATGCCTTAATGTCTCTTCAAACAAAAGATTCTCATCCTCAAACACACCGATTTTGGTGGAGGTGGAACCGGGGTTGATAATTAAGCTCTTTATGGACATAAACTTTTCCTCCTCTTCTTTTCCTTCTTCTTTTCTTTCTTCTTTTCCCGCCAGGACTTCCATTCTGTCGGCCACACAAACAGGACTTCCAGCACGCCGCCTATGACTTCACCGATAATATCAATCAACACCTCAGCCATTCTTCTTCATCTCCTCAGCCACCACCGCAGCCAGGGCGATGGAATTTACCTTGGTCTCAAAGGTGTCGGAGCGGCTGGTAAGGATAACGGGAACTTTGGTTCCGGTGAGGATGCAGCCGTTCTTCACCCCCGGCACCATATGTACGATTGCCTTATATACAAGATTTCCCGCATGAATGTCCGGGAACAGCAGCACATCTGCATCTCCCTGAATCTTTCTGCCCGTTGCACCTTTGTGCTTTGCAGCCTCCGCGTCAACGGCAAGGTCAAGGGAGAGCGGTCCGTCCACGATACATCCGGTAATCTTTCCTTCCTCGCACATTTTTGTCAGCTCCGCCGCTTCAACGGTGGTCTCCATCTTGGGATTTACCACCTCAACCGCCGCCAGAGGCGCAATCTTGGGATTCTCTATGCCGCAGGCATTGCAGACGGGAACTGTATTGTTGATAATGTGAATCTTGTCCTCCAGAGTAGGGTAGGTGATAAATGCCACATCTGTGAGAAACAGGAGCCTGTCAATGCCCGGAATGTCGAACACACACACATGGGAAAGGGGACCGCCTGTCCTCAGACCCACTTCCTTGTCCAGCACGCTCTTTAAGAAATTCTTGGTATCCACAAGGCCCTTCATGTACATGTCAACCTCGCCGTCATGGGCAAGCTTCACAGCCTTCAGCGCTGCCTGAACCATATCGGGCTCGTCGATGATACGGTAACTATCAAGATTCATATCCATGGAAGCGGCTATCTCCCGAATCTTCGCCTCATCTCCCACCAGAACCGCATCCGCGATACCCTGATGCTTTGCCTCCCGCACTGCCTCCAGCACGGCGGAATCCTGTGCGGCCGCCACAGCAATCTTCTTCATTTCACAGCTTTTCACCTTAGAAATCACATCATCAAATCCTTGCTTCATTACTCCTGCTTCCTTTCTGCCCTCCGGGCATCTCTCTCTGTTTTTGCACAGCTTTGAAACTGACATATTTCACATCTGTGTCCAATCGTTAAAATAATAACACGGCATTCGGAAAAATGCAAGGTTACAGATTAACCGATGAACCGGGAATACCATATATCGCTATCTTTTTACCATATATATTTCCTTATCATTTTTATCTGCTTCAAAACTTTCCGGAGATATTCTGATAAGCCTCGTCCCTATCGGCATATCAATATATTTAAAAATATCCTGATCTAATTGCTGCCATACATTTCCTACATACATTAATTCTATATTTCTGTGATCTGACGTATATTCGTCACTTTCATTTCCTGCAAAAAAAGACCAGCCGCTGTCTTCTTCGTTTAATGGTTCATTTCTTTCCATATACCCGACTTTCCAGCCTTCTTTCGTTATTTTTTTTGAAACATATGATTTTAAGTTTAAAAGAATTTTCCTATTTTTTATGGCATTATAATTATTTTTATTTTCTTTAAATTCATTTATCTTGTCA
>JAIDME010000246.1 GCA_029050705.1 Acetatifactor sp. | reverse complement strand
AAAATGAAGAAAGCAATTTTGGCAACCCAAGTCGGAATGACTCAAATCTTCTGCGAAGACGGCACACTTGTTCCTGTGACGGTTCTTCAGGCAGGTCCCTGTGTGGTAACGCAGGTCAAGACGAAGGAGAATGACGGTTACAGCGCAGTACAGGTGGGCTTTGAGGACAAGAAGGAAAGAATTGTGAACAAGGAGGCCGGCGGCAGGAAGGAAGTTATCCACAGGCACGGCGTTAACAAGGCTCTTGCAGGCCATTTCAAGAAGGCCGGCGTAAGCACAAAGAGATATATCCGTGAGTTTAGATTTGAGAATGCTGATGAATATACCATGGGTGCGGAGATAAAGGCAGACATTTTTGCACAGGGCGATAAGATTGACGCTTCCGCAATCTCCAAAGGAAAAGGCTTCCAGGGTGCGATCAAGAGACTTGGACAGCACAGAGGACCCATGAAGCATGGTTCCAAGTTCCACCGCCATCAGGGTTCCAACGGTGCATGTTCATCTCCCAGCCGTGTGTTCAAGGGCAAGGGAATGCCCGGACATATGGGCTGCGTGAAGGTGACTGTCCAGAACCTTGAGGTCGTAAGAGTAGATGCAGAGAAGAATCTGCTGCTAGTAAAGGGTTCCGTACCCGGACCCAAGAAGGCATTAGTAACCATCAAAGAGACAACAAGGGCCGAGGCATAACGGGCACATGCGAAAGGAGGACCAATCAGATGGCAAATGTATCAGTTTTTAATATGGAAGGCAAGGAAGTTGGTACAATTGAATTAAACGATGCCGTATTTGGTGTGGAGATCAACGAGCACCTGGTACACATGGCAGTTGTACAGCAGCTTGCAAACAAGCGTCAGGGAACCCAGAAGGCAAAGACCCGTTCCGAGGTATCCGGCGGCGGAAGAAAGCCCTGGAGGCAGAAGGGAACCGGTCATGCAAGACAGGGTTCAACCAGAGCTCCCCAGTGGACAGGCGGCGGCATGGTGTTTGCACCTGTTCCCAGGGATTATTCGTTCAAGCTTAACAAGAAGGAAAAGAGAGCGGCGCTTAAGTCCGCGTTGACTGACAAAGTTCAGAATAAGAACCTGATCATTGTGGATGAACTGAAGTTTGACGAGATCAAGACAAAGAATTTTGTGAAGGTAATGAACAACCTGAAGGTTGAAAAGGGACTGGTGGTTCTTGCTGAGAAGGATGACAATGTGCTCTGCTCCGCAAGAAATATTCCGACGGTTGATACCACTCTGGTAAATACCATCAATACCTACGATATCATGAAGGCAAAGACGTTAGTCCTGACAAAGGACGCCGTTGCAAAAATCGAGGAGGTGTACGCATAATGGCAGATATTAAATATTATGATGTAATCCTCAAACCGGTTATTACCGAGAAAAGTATGGCTGGTATGGGCGAGAAGAAATATACGTTCCTGGTTCATACAGAGGCAAATAAAGCTCAGATCAAGGAAGCTGTCGAGAAAATGTTCGAGGGCACCAGGGTTAAGAATGTCAACACTATGAATTATAAGGGAAAGGTAAAGAACAAGAGCAGAAGGCGCGGACCGGTTCTGGGAAAGACTGCGAAGACCAAGAAAGCCATTGTCACCCTGACCCAGGACAGCAAGGATATTGAAATCTTTGCGGGCTTATAAAATGATTAAGATAAGGAGATAAAAACGATGGGTATCAAGACATATAATCCATATACACCCTCCAGAAGGAATATGACCGGCTCTGACTTTGCTGAGATTACCAAGACTACTCCCGAAAAGAGCCTGTGCACCTCTCTGAAAAAGAATGCCGGCCGTAACAATCAGGGTAAGATTACCGTGAGACACCATGGCGGCGGCTCCAGAAGAAAGTATAGAATCATTGATTTTAAGAGACGTAAGGACGGTATTCCGGCTACTGTAATCGGTATTGAGTATGATCCTAACAGAAGCGCAAACATCGCACTGATCTGCTATGCAGACGGCGAGAAGGCATATATTCTGGCTCCCACAGGACTGACAGACGGCATGAAGGTCATGAACGGCCCCGAAGCGGAAGTCAGAGTGGGCAACTGCCTGCCTTTGTCCGAAATCCCTGTAGGTACTCAGGTACACAATGTTGAGCTGCATCCCGGAAAGGGCGGCCAGATGGTTCGCGCAGCCGGCAACAGCGCACAGCTGATGGCAAAGGAAGGAAAGTATGCGACACTTCGTCTCCCCTCCGGTGAGATGAGAATGGTTCCCCTGGTATGCCGTGCAACGATCGGTGTTGTGGGCAATGCTGACCACAATCTTGTCAATATCGGTAAGGCAGGACGCAAGCGCCACATGGGCATTCGTCCCACGGTGCGCGGTTCTGTTATGAACCCTAACGACCACCCTCACGGCGGCGGTGAAGG
>JAIDME010000245.1 GCA_029050705.1 Acetatifactor sp. | reverse complement strand
TGATTGAGACCGGCGAGGCGGCTCATCTTATCGAGGGCGGCAAGCTGGAAACCGGCGTTTCTACCCTGCCTGACTTCGAGAAGGATGCGACGGACAGGAACAGAACATCACCTTTTGCGTTTACCGGCAATAAGTTTGAGTTCCGTATGGTTGGTTCCGCGGACTCCATTGCAAGCCCCAACACTACATTAAATGCCATTGTGGCGGAGGCTTTTTGCGAGGCGGCTGATGTTCTGGAAAAGGCCGATAACTTTGAACTGGCTGTCCACGACCTGATCAAGGAGTATATGACAAAGCACCAGAGAATTGTGTTTAACGGTGACGGCTATTCTGACGAGTGGGTGGCGGAGGCGGAGAGACGCGGTCTTCCCAACATTAAATCTATGGTTGAGGCTGCAGCTACGCTGACTACAGACAAGGCAATCAGGCTGTTCGAAAGATTTGGTATTTTTACCCGAGTTGAACTGGAATCCCGTGAGGAGATTACCTATGAGACTTATGCAAAGACGATCAATATTGAGGCGCTGACCATGATCGACATGGCGGGCAAGAAGTATATCCCGGCGGTGATCCGATATACGAAATCTCTGGCTGACACGGTGATTGCCGTGAAGGAGGCCGGCGTAGATGCCACCGTGCAGGCAGAGCTTCTCGACAGCGTCACCGTCAGACTTTCGGCAGCAAGGGCAGCCCTTGTGAAGCTGCAGAAGGCAGTTGCGGACGCGGCGGCCATGGAGGATGTAAAAGCCCAGGCGTTCTTCTATAAGGACACGGTGAAAGCAGTCATGGATGAGCTTCGCACACCCATTGATGAGCTTGAGATGATGGTGGATAAGAGTGTGTGGCCTGTACCCAGCTACGGCGAACTTACATTTGAGGTGTAGGAAGTAATATATATCAGCACTCGGTGGGAGATTAACCTGCCGGGTGCTGTTACTCGATTGTATTTGAGAAAATGTACCCAAACAGCAGTAATTTTTTGTTTTTTTGAAATTTCCTATTGCAAATTGGGAATACTTCGTGTATAATTCATCAAGTAATATAAATAGGGCTATCGCCAAACGGTAAGGCAACGGACTCTGACTCCGTCATTTCAAGGTTCGAATCCTTGTAGCCCTGTGAAGCAGGGTTGCTCTGCTAATAAACCCCGGAAGGAAACTTCCGGGGTTTTTGCGTCTGCTGGGACGAAAGTATTAATTCAGCGCCGCCGGAAATATTTACAGCCTCTGCAGCAGCCTGTATGACGGCTTCTCGTTTCCGTACAGGTCCGTGGAACCGTGGACGCGCCGCCGCATTTTGTCCTGTCCCGCCTCTCCGCAGTGCGTGCGGTAATCATTGAGGGAGAACCACATATAGCCCTTGATATTATCTATCCTCGAGTACATTTCAAGACGCCGGGCAAGGATTTTTGCCCGCTCTGTATCCCCGCCCTTAAAGTGGGGCTCGCAAAGGCCGAATTCAGACACGATCAGCGGCATCCCTTTTGCTTTTTTACAGGTTCTTATCATATGGGCCTCTATGTCATCGCTGGGTTCCCAAAGTCCCAGGTAATCGTTCCACATCGCAACATCTCCGTAAAGCGTTGCGTCATCCTTATCCGCGTTTTCAACCCGGCTGAGGGTATTCGAAACATAGTTTACAAGACGCCTTGCGTCAAGGGACTTGAAATAGGAAACCATGTCTCTGACATAATGAATGGTGGGTTCGGTTTCCGCGCCCAGCTCATTGCCCACGCCCCAGAAAACGATGGACGGGTGATTTGAGTGGAAATATACCATTTCATCCGCCTGCTGTTTTGCAATATCAAGTTGGAGAGATGTGGCCTGCTTCGGATAGCCCCAATAGGGGATTTCCTCCTGAACCAGCAGCCCGTTTTCGTCGCACCAGTCAAAAAGGCTGTCGTCCTGCTGCCAGTGAAAACGTGTGAATACGCAGCCTGCATTCTTCAGTTGCTTCAGACATTTTATACTGTGTTCCAAGGGCTCCGCCATACCAAAATCAGGATGGGAGCCGGGCATCCATTCGCAGCCCTTGAGGAATATTTCCTGACCGTTTAAAAAAATGCTTTCGCCGTGAACCTCAATGGTCCGCAGGCCCGTGCGGATTTCATAATGATCGTGCTCCGTTTCCAGAGCAATCCTGTAAAGGGCAGGCGAATAACAGCTCCAGAGCTTAAGATTTTCGAAGTCAAGTGATATCTCCTTTTCCACACTTTCGAATGTCTGCTCTATCACCGTCTTATTGTCGGAATAGTCGATTACCCTAACCGTGGCGCGGTGAGGTTTCCCGTCAAGAAAGGCTGTCTTTAAAAGCAGGGAACCGCTGCATAAACCCTGTGCTGCGGAACGGATATTTTCTTCCGCTCTGATGTATTCCACCGCGTCCCGGGGCATGAAAAGAAGCTCCGCCTTTCGGATGATACCGCCGTCGTCCGCCCAGTCAAAGTCATCCATATGTGGCAGCATTTCATGGATGTGGGTGTTATCCGCAATCACCTTGATCCTGTTATCTCCGCCGAAAATGATTTTGTCC
>JAIDME010000244.1 GCA_029050705.1 Acetatifactor sp. | reverse complement strand
CCCTCAAAGTTGTCACAGATGCTCATGACCTCACCGGTGGCCTTCATCTGCGTAGTCAGGGTACGTTTAGCCGTGAGGAATTTGTCGAAGGGCAGCCTGGGAATCTTAACCACGCAGTAATCCAGAGTCGGCTCAAAGGAGGCATAGGTTTTCTCGGTGATAGCATTCTTAATCTCATCCAGCGTATAACCCAGCGCTATCTTTGCGGCAACCTTTGCAATGGGATAGCCCGTAGCTTTCGAAGCAAGCGCAGACGAACGGCTTACTCTGGGGTTCACCTCGATAACGCAGTATTCAAAGCTGGTGGGATGCAGCGCAAACTGCACATTGCAGCCCCCGGTGATCTTAAGCTCACTGATAATATTCAGGGCTGAGGTGCGGAGCATCTGATACTCCTTGTCGCTTAAGGTCTGGGAAGGCGCAACCACAATACTGTCTCCGGTGTGCACTCCCACAGGGTCAATATTCTCCATATTACAAACAGTAATGCAGTTGCCGGCACTGTCCCGCATGACCTCATACTCGATTTCCTTCCAGCCCGCAATACAGCGTTCCACCAGCACCTGACCCACCCTTGAAAGGCGCAGACCATTCTCCAGAATCTCTTCCAGTTCACTCTGGTTGTTAGCAATGCCGCCGCCGGAACCTCCCAGAGTGTACGCGGGGCGAAGTACTACCGGATAGCCGATCTTGTTGGTGAATTCAATGCCATCCTTCACGTTTTCCACCACTTTGGATGCGGCACAGGGTTCCCCTATCCGCTCCATCAGATCCTTAAACTCCTGCCTCCCTTCCGCATTGCGGATGGTAGCGGCAGTAGTTCCCAGCAGGGTTACACCGTGAGCCGCAAGAAATCCTGATTCTTCCAGTTCCATCCCCAGATTCAGGCCCGCCTGCCCTCCCAGGGTTGGGAGTATGCTGTCCGGCTTCTCCTGCTCAATGATCTGCTCCAGAACTTTTACCGTCAGAGGCTCAATGTAGACCTTATCCGCAATATCCTTGTCCGTCATGATAGTCGCAGGGTTGGAGTTGACCAGAATGACCTCCACGCCTTCCTCCTTCAGGGAGCGGCATGCCTGCGTCCCCGCGTAGTCGAACTCTGCGGCCTGCCCGATGACAATAGGGCCGGAACCGATTACCATAACGCGCTTTACATTAGGATTCTTAGGCATTGCAGTTCTCTCCTTTCATCATCTGAATGAACCTGTCAAACAGGTAACGTGAATCCTGAGGCCCGGGGCAGGCTTCCGGGTGATACTGTACCGTAAAGATGTTCTTTCCGGTGTATGTCAGCCCCTCGTTGGTTCCATCATTTACATTGATAAAGGCAGGAACCGCAATTTTCGGATCCAGATTATCCGTGTCCACCACATACCCATGGTTCTGGGAGGATATATATACCCTGCCGTCAGCCAGATCTTTCACGGGATGATTGCCTCCTCTGTGCCCGTACTTCATCTTATGGGTATCACATCCGTTGGCAAGGGCCATCAGCTGATGTCCCAGACAAATGGCAAAAATAGGGATGTCCGTGGCATACAGTTTTTTGATCTCCTCTATGATACCGGTACATTCCTTCGGATCTCCGGGGCCGTTGCTGAGCATAATACCATCCGGTTTCATGGCGATAACCTCCTCCGCAGGAGTCGTCGCCGGAAATACCGTCACCTCGCAGCCCCGCTCCGCCAGAGAATGGGCAATATTCTTCTTCGCACCGAAATCCATCAATGCAACTCTCAGGCCTGCGCCGTTCAGTTCCTTCACCAGGGTAGGCCGCTTTTCTCTGACACCGCTCTCATAAGCATCTCTGTCAAACCTGGCCGCCCCGGAAAGAGGCCCGTTCTCCGCCGGATCTAAGGCAGGCTTAACCACATATTTCTCCCGGCAGGTCACTCTCTCCACCACCTTCCCGGTAGTATATGCCTTCAGCTTTGGCTGAATCAGGGCAAAATCAAAATTTGCGTCGGTAGTAACCATGCCGTTCATAGTACCCTTTTCACGCAGAATCTTTGTCAGCGCTCTTGTATCAATACCGGCAATCCCGGGGACGTTATTCTCTTCGAGGAACTGCTGGATAGTGCAATCATTTCGAAAATTGCTGGGGATACGGGATAGTTCCCGTACAAGAAGTGCATCCGGCCATGGTCTTAAGGATTCCATATCATCCCTGCAGATGCCGTAATTTCCAATCAGGGGGTACGTCATACACACTGCCTGTCCCGCATACGAGGGATCTGTCAGCACCTCAAGATATCCTGCCATAGATGTGTTAAACACGATTTCACTAATAATCTCTCTGTCGGCACCGATATGAATTCCCTCAAACACAGTGCCGTCCTCCAAAATCAAAAACGCCTTCATCCTGTCCTCCCGCCTCAAGTGTCAGCAATGCCGCAGCCGGCGACACCAATCCTCAACAGGAAGAACGCTGTATTTGCGTTCTTCCGCGCGAGACATAGAAGTTCCTTGCGAAACAGCCAAGCCTGAGAATCAGGCTTTGGGCTGGTGAGCAAAAATTGCCGAAGGCAATTAGCACTTCTTCTCGCGCTATCTCGGATATCATATCACAAAAAAAACAGACGAGCAACAAAAAGCCCGCCTGTTCCACAAAAAATCGTGACAGTTTACACCAACTGTTTATACCACTTCAGCGCTTCCACATAGGCATCGTGGATGTCTTCCACATTTATATCACCCAGCAAAAGCTTCCTGGATACTTCCTGCCATTCTGCCATCTCATATTCCTTCATAAATTCATACAGGGCAGCATAAGGACCTTTCCCCAGGGTCAGGGCATCCCGGATATCCCCCGCCACCATGACCATCTGAAGCGCTTCCTCCATGGTCTTCTCCAATACCACATCCAGCACGGAGAAAAGCCCCAGTAAAAACAGTTCCTCTGACTTTTCCTCCATTCCGAAAGCTTCGGCCAGCCCTTCCGCAAATTTTGCCCGAAGCAGAGACAGTCTTGTAACCTCGCTGGGCTTATCCGCGTACAGCTCGTTTGCCACCGCAGTGTTGATCCATTTCTTCAATTCCTTCTGGCCCAGCATGGCAGCGGCGTGACGTATGGTCGTAATACCGGAATTCACTGTCATTCGGTTCACCATCTGCAGCAGAGAAATAGTCAGCGCCGTATCACGGCCGATGACATTGGCTGCCTCCAGAAGGTCAAAGTCATTATCATTTACAACATTCAGCAGTTCAATATAGTTCACTTTCAGCGGAGCGACCACATGCTCCCCCTTCGTCACCGGTACCCGGTAAAACTCTCCCTCGTACAGCTGGTAGCCGCCGGTCTCCTTCAGGGCCTCAAAGGTCTCCATGGTATCGATTCCGCCTGCACAGAGCTTAATGTGAGGGTACAGCTTCCCGAAATAAAGTCTCGCCTTCTCGATAGCAATCTTTTTGTTGTTCAAAAAGACGTAATCCGCCAGCTTCATGACCTCCGCGTAGTTCCCGAAGTCAGACACAGCCAGCTTGCGCACCGCCAGCTTGTAGCCCTTCTCTTTCAGTTCCCGCAGACGGTTTATATACGCCTCCACTGGCGGGATAGTGTTGTCAATCAGGAACACGATCCTGTGGTGGGGCGCGCTGCACTGGCTCTCCACATCGGAGAAGATTGAAATATTGCCTACCGGCACAAATATCTCCTTGTCTTCAGACACAGTCTCAATACCCATGTCTTCGATGAGTTCCAACCCTTCTACCACCGCTGCTCCGTCATTCTGCCCGGTCCCCAGCATCAGGGGATTCAGAAAATAATTGTCTTTCTGTGAGAAAATGGAGTATGCCTTCACTGCCATATTCTCATCAAAAAGGGGCACCAAAGCCATTAACATAATGTTCACCCTGCGCGGCACTGCCGCCCTTTCTTTATTCTATACTGCAAGTTAACTAAAGTACGCTACACCTGATTCAAAGATTCCCATGTCCTGCTGCCCGTAAATGTTTATGGCTACAGCGTCATCCCTGCGTTCAGAGTGCGCCATTTTTCCGAAGCACCGTCCGTCGGGAGATGTAATTCCCTCAATGGCACTGTAGGAGCCGTTGACATTGTACTCCTCATCCATGGAGACTCCGCCCTCCGGGTCAGCATACTGGGTGGCCACCTGTCCGTTTGCAAACAGCTTTTCAATCCACTCACTGTTTGCCACAAAGCGCCCTTCACCGTGAGAAGCCGGATTGCAGTAGGTTGCTCCGGGCTCCGCTCTCTGCAGCCAGGGAGATTTATTGGACACCACTTTGGTATATACCATCTTGGAAATATGGCGGCCTATAGTGTTAAAGGTCAGTGTCGGAGAATTCTCTCCCTGCCCCCGGATTTCGCCGCAGGGAACCAGCCCCAGCTTGATCAGCGCCTGGAACCCGTTACAGATGCCCAGCGCCAGGCCATCCCTCTCGTTCAAAAGCTTCATAACCGCTTCCTGCATCTTTGCGTTCCGGAATGCGGTCGCAAAGAATTTGGCGCTGCCGTCCGGTTCATCACCGGCTGAGAAGCCGCCTGGGAACATGATGATCTGGGCCTGGCCTATGGCTTTCTCAAATTCATCCACTGACTCCCTTATGTCGGAGGCACTTAAATTTCGGAACACCTTCGTTACCACATTCGCGCCTGCCCGTTCAAAGGCTTTTGTACTGTCGTATTCACAATTCGTACCCGGGAACACCGGGATAAACACTGTGGGCTTCGCCACCTTATTTCTGCATACATAGATGCTGCCGGGCTCTGCTTTGTACAGCGGGCTGTCAACAGCCTGAGAACCCTTGACCGCCCTGGTGGCAAACACCTTCTCCAGCCTTGAGGTCCAGGCCTCCAGAGCCTCGTCCATGGTAATTCTGACATCGCCGTACACAAATGCAGGCTCTTCCGTCACCGTGCCGATTACCTTCACAGTATGCTCAGAAGCCGTCAGTACGGGAAGTTTCTCGGGAATCACTTCCACAACGATATCTCCCAGGGCATTTTCAAAAAGCGTCTCCGCAGAAACTCCGTCCTCAATCTGTACGCCCAGCTTATTGCCGAAAGCCATCTTGGACAAAGCTGCCGCTGTTCCTTTTGCATCCGGCGCGTATGCGGAGACCACCATTTTCTCCTGAATCAAGTGGCCGATAAAATGATACAATTCTGCCACATCCTCATACATGGGAATGTCGAAGTCATCCTTCTCTATCTTAAAGCGCACCAGCTTATTTCCCGCCCTCTTCAGTTCCGGTGTCACAACATCTCCGCTCTTTGCAATGTCCACCGCAAAGGATACCAGAGTGGGCGGCACATCAATATTGTTAAAGGTGCCTGACATACTGTCCTTGCCGCCGATGGAGGGCAGTCCGAAGCCTATCTGGGCATCGTAGGCCCCCAGCAGAGCTGCAAAAGGCTGGCTCCAGCGCCCGGGATCCTCTGTCATTCTGCGGAAATATTCCTGGAACGTAAATCGAATCCCGGTAAAATCTCCGCCGGATGCCACAATCTTTGCCATAGATTCCACCACAGCATAAATCGCACCGTGATAAGGACTCCAGGAGGAAAGGTAAGGGTCAAAGCCAAAACTCATCATAGTGACGGTGTCGGTCTTTCCCTTAAGCACAGGCAGTTTTGCAATCATTGTCTGTGTTTCCGTCAGCTGATGTTTCCCTCCGTAGGGCATCAGCACGCTGCCCGCGCCGATAGAGGCGTCGAACATCTCCACAAGTCCCTTCTGGGAGCACACATTCAAATCGTTCAACAGGGCCATCCATGCGGCCTTCACATCACCTGCATCCAGCTTTTCCTTCACCTTGGGAACGGAAATCTTTTTGAAATAATTTTCCTTCTCGTCAGGTATGTCCACCTTTACGGCAGTCTCCTGATGAGCACCGTTGGTATCCAGGAAAGCTCGCTTCAAATCAACGATCTTTTTGCCTCTCCAGTTCAGCACCAGCCTGGGCTCCTCTGTGACTACCGCCACAGCTACTGCCTCCAGATTCTCCTCCGCCGCATAGCTCAGGAAGCTGTCCACGTCCTTCGGGTCAACCACCACCGCCATACGCTCCTGGGATTCTGAGATTGCAAGCTCCGTGCCGTCCAGGCCTGCGTATTTCTTGGGCACTTTATCCAAATCCACGGTCAGACCATCCGCCAGCTCGCCGATAGCCACGGACACGCCTCCCGCGCCGAAGTCATTACACTTTTTGATGAGACGGCTCACTTCCTCCCGACGGAACAGCCTCTGTATCTTGCGCTCCGTGGGCGCGTTGCCCTTCTGTACCTCTGCGCCGCAGGTCTCAATAGATTGCTCCGTATGCACCTTGGAGGAGCCTGTGGCTCCGCCGCATCCATCGCGTCCGGTACGCCCCCCCAGAAGGATAATGATATCTCCGGGATCAGAGGTCTCACGGATGACATTACGCCTGGGTGCCGCGCCCATAACCGCGCCAATCTCCATGCGCTTTGCCACATAATTGGGATGATATATCTCTTTTACAAAACCGGTGGCAAGGCCGATCTGGTTTCCATAAGAAGAATAACCGTCCGCCGCACCACGCACCAGCTTTTTCTGGGACAGCTTTCCCTTCAGGGTATCCGCCACGGGAACTGTGGGGTCTGCCGCGCCGGTAACCCGCATGGCCTGATACACATATCCTCTGCCGGACAGAGGGTCGCGGATAGCGCCTCCCAGACAGGTAGCCGCGCCTCCGAAGGGCTCTATCTCCGTAGGATGGTTGTGTGTCTCATTTTTAAAGAATACCAGCCATTCCTCCGTCTCCTTCCTGTCTCCGTAGTCCATCTCCACAGGCACCACAACGGAGCAGGCGTTGATCTCATCGGATTCCTCCATGTCGTCCAGCCTGCCATCCTTCTTCAGTTTTCTCATAGCCATCAGAGCCAGATCCATCAGGCAGACAAATTTATCCTTCCTGCCCGCAAAAATTTCCTCTCTGGTATCCAGATAGCTCCGGTATGTAGTCTCAATGGGCGAGCGGTAATAACCCTCGCCGAACTCCACGTCTGTCAGCTCTGTAGAAAAGGTGGTATGACGGCAGTGGTCGGACCAGTATGTATCCAGCACCCTGATTTCAGTCATGGTGGGATTGCGTTTTTCATCCGTTGCAAAATAATTTTGAATATGCTGAAAATCCTTGAAAGTCATAGCCAGCCCGAGAGAATCATAAAGCTCCTTAAGCTCCGCCTCAGGCATATCCACAAAATCTTCACGCTCCGGCAGATTTTCCAGAACAGCCACATCCTTCGGCTCATCAAATACGGTAATCAAGGTATCCGGCTTCCGGCTCCCCGTCTCCCTGGAATCCACCGGGTTGATGCAGTAGGCCTTGATCTTCGCACACTGCTCCTCTGAGATATCCCCCAGAATCATGTATGTCACAGCAGTGCGGATGACAGGTTCCTCATCTTCCTTCAGAAATCTGACACACTGCACCGCAGAATCTGCTCTCTGGTCGAACTGACCGGGCAGGAATTCCACGGAAAACACCCTTGCACCGGCCGGAATCTCTATGTTTTCATGGTACAGATAATCTACCGGCGGCTCTGAAAAAACCGTCCTGCAGGCTTTTTCAAAAACTTCGTCCGTTACATTCTCCACGTCATAGCGTATAAACTCTCTGACACCCTCCACCAGGATACCCAGATAATTTCTGATCTCCTCATGCAGCGCCTTTGCCTTCACCGCGAAAGGCTCCTTTTTTTCTACATAGATGCGCCTGACATTTCCCATTTGTTTCCTCCTTATGCTTCGGCTTCAAGCCCCAAAAACTTCAGTATGAACATAATTTCCCTGTCTACCGTCTCGGCCGTAATGCCGATAGTCTGCGCCGAAATCTTCAACCCTTCCAGAACAAACATTATATTCCTTGCCGTTCCCTGGCAGTCCTCGCAGTAAAACTCTCCGTTGTCCACGCCGATCTCAATCAGCTTTTCTATGATCTTTACCGCTGAATCAAACTGCTTTTTCAGAACATTATTTTTCTTGTTGGGCTGATTTTCAAAATAATACTCGTAGATTGCCTGAGTAAGGGTATTCTTCCTGCGCAGCAATTCCTTTTTCTGCTCCTGCAGAAAAAGCATCAGAATATCCGCAGCTGTAGCGTCCTCAGTAATATTATCAGAAAAGACATCATCCGTCTCCTCGCTCTCAAGCTTCATCACTTCCTGAAAGATCTGACTTGTGCTCTCAAAATAGAGGTACAGACCGCCCCGGCTGATATTGCAGGCCTCCACAATATCTTTCATGGTAACCTTTTTAAAGCCTTTTTCCACAAAGACCTGCCTTGCCGTTTCCAAGATATACTTTTTCTTCTGTATCGACTTTTCTCCCATGCTTCTCCTCATTCCTGCGTATTTTTTGCGTCCGGCGCAATCTTATCGTATATCCAAAGGCTGGTCCCAATACTCGATAATCTCCTGCATTTTTTTCAGTACAAGCAAAAAAATATTCTCCTGCACTCCCTGCGCCCACAACGTGCTTTTCGTCATGCCGCCCATCACATATTTCGAGAGAATTCCCCTCAGAACATCCCAGTCCTTCAATTCCGCTGCGGCAATTACTCTTCTCTCATCGTCATGTGTCTTAATCCCGCCCCGTGAGTAAGTATATAAATAATTTCTATCCATCAGCGGTGATCTGCCTGCCTCTCTGACAAAGTTCAGAAGGGTGGCATCATACACCGGAATGCCAATGGAATGCTCGGTAGATTCGGGGCCCTGGTATAATCTGCTTCCAGGCTGTCCCGCATTATTTTCAAACCAGGGAATATACCGCAAAAGCGGCATTGCCTCCTGCTTGTATCTGCTCATCTGCTGCTGCCTGTATTCCGTATCCTGCTCCATGACCGCATCTTCCTCTCCCGTATTATCTGTCACAAACCAAAAAGTGACACGTATGTATTTTTATTTTAGCATATTTTTGTTAAAAGTACAGCACAAAATTACATGGACTTATCTGCAGGGTTGGGTGTATACTATATTAGTAACTATTCAGGGCCACTTATTAGTTACGATTCGACAAAAAAAGAGGGATTATTATTATGGCAGGAATTACATTAGAGAAGGGTAAACGTATCTATGACAGCGGACAGCCTATGACTGCGTTTCACCTGATGACAAAAGGCAAAGTTCAGGTAGAATATCCCGGCGGCACTTACCAGTTGGGAAAAGGAGATGTGATCGGAGTCTGTGAGCTTTGTTCGGAAGTCCACTTTCTGGGCTATACCGCTCTGGAGGAGACTGTCATCCTGACGTATCCTTTCAACAGTATGGATGCTCTGGATGAACTGCTGCAAAAGCATCCTGATGTGGCAAGGCTGTTTCTTATCTCCCTGTTCCGTCAGATCAGCACACTTTTGGTATTAAGCTACAAATCCGAGATGAACTGCACCAGTTTCCACCAGGCTCTGATGGAGGATTACGCAAAATACAGCGCACTCTGCAGCCGATACCACATTCAGCCCCAGGTGCCGGACGGGCTGGAAGAAATAGCAGCTCATCTGGGCGAGGACTCCGCAGATATGTGGCTGAACTCCTACTATCTGGGCTTGCAGCACATCTACTCCGGCACAGGGGTGGATTCCAAAAGCTTCATGCTGGAACCCGGGATCTCCCTTGGCATGCTGCGCAAGGGCAGCCTTGACTTCCGGAGAACCTTCACTGTGTTGGAAGAACAGATGATCTATCGTTCAAACATTGCCGGCCGCTATTTCAATTCCTCCGGGAATGACCTTTTTGAACTCTTCACTTCCCTGTATAATCGTCTGGGGCAGAACAACGAGGACTCCGACGCGCTGATTGGCGATATTGACCGGATCATCAAACAATTTGAAAATGACCCCTCCCTGAACAGGACCAGGGTATCCTCCCGCATCAGCGCTTTCCGAAACAGCCTCTCACCCCGGAGCAGTTCCGGGCAGGGCGCCGGCTCCGAAGACAGCGGCACAAGCGCTGCTATCATGAAGGAACTGACCGGCTCCTTAGATACCATTCTGGGTTTTGCCAACTTTGATGCCGAGAAGGGAGACACTTTCCGCGAGCATGTGAATGCCTACCGGGATCTGGAGGACAGGACATCCACGGAAGATTTCGCGGTTCGGCTCCGAAGACAGATCACAGAAGAATTTTACGCCCTCTATACCAGCACCTTCAAAATTGCCGTAAACGCTCCTTCCATCCCTGTTCCGGTGAAAATGTTCCTATACTTCGGTTACGTGGATGAAAATCTTGCCGGAACAGAGAATTGCGTCACTCTCCACAATCTTGCCGGCGGCATGGATAATCAGAGTTCTCTGGGTGTCTATACCCTGTACCACTGGCTGCTGGCCATTTTGAACGGTGAAAAGAATCCAAGCCGAAATGAGTTCGACGAGGATTATACGGATTATCTGCACAAGCAGAAGGCCGGTCACCACATTACCGCCGCTCAGTTTACCGAGCTGGAAAAGGATCCCATGAGCAAGGTGGCCTTTGAGATGCAAAATATGTTTCCCCAGGTCAACAAGATGACCTGCGGCCGTGTCACCACCTTCTGCCCGCTCTTCTCGTCAGATAACGTACTGAAGGATCTGAAGACCGCCTTTGTGACCACCACCCAGGTTCACAGAGCATTTGAAAAAATTAAGTCCATCGACTACTCAGCCTTCTACCGTGAAAGCATGGACTTGGAACATGCGGAAATCATGGGAAAAGAAACCATACATCTGGAATACCTGCCTGACATCATCCTCATGCCAAA
The DNA here is from genome assembly GCA_029050705.1 of Acetatifactor sp. Classification (GTDB taxonomy): domain Bacteria; phylum Bacillota; class Clostridia; order Lachnospirales; family Lachnospiraceae; genus Acetatifactor. Next base: position 2,598 of record JAIDME010000244.1, on the reverse strand, counting down.
TATTGGTATCCGCGGTGTCATGTGGCAGGAGATTGAGGGTAAAAAGAGAAACTCCCCCGGCAGAATGTTCTTTTCTATCTTCCACATGGAGGACCTCAGCACCACGATGGTCAGACTCACCGGTGAATTCCGCTGGGAGATGTGCAAACGCATCCAGAGCAGCAGATGGAACGATGTGTCAGAGCGCTCCCTCACCAGCGAATATTTCGACTATATACAGTTCTACAGAAAGAACCAGGAGCTTTCCGGAGAAGCAAAGGAACGGATACGCAACAGCCTTCAGCGTGCAAAGAACAGCTTCAAGGAAATGTTTGTGCGGGATTATATCATCTGGATACTGTTCGAGGGTGCCGGTTCACCCAGGCTCAACAAGGTGGCAAGAAGGATATTATTAACCTACTGTCCTTTCCCCGCCGAGCTTGCCGCCGCCATGGAACAGAATCCAATTTATACAGAGATCATGAGCCGCCAGAAGGTTTTGCGTGGCCAGCGGCTTCACCACTTAAATACTCTGAAAACGAAGCTGCGCAACAGCGGCACCCCTGTTCCTGAGACACTGGATGCAGAGTTTGCGTTTATACAGGGCAAGGTTTAATTATTGACTGCATCCTGGCCGGACTCGCCTTCCATTTTTTTCACAAATGGAAGCGGGTCCTTTTCCATCTGCAGCATAGTGTCAAATGCGGAGAGCAGAAGCCTTGGCGTCCGGTATCGATTCATCTCCTCCGGACGGTCCATGTAAAGCTTGAAATGATCTACCTGCCACACCAGAACGTCGGCAAGGGTATAACCCGCCACCACATACTCACAGAGAAACTTCCCATAATCGTGATAATACGCCAACTCTTGTAAAAGTCCTCCTGATCGCCGGATTCCCTGCCACAGCTTCTCGCCGTACTCTTCCTTTTCGCCCGCCTGCTCCGCAAGGGACAATACATATTCGTGCAGCGTATTCAGCGCCTTTTCCAATCTTTCATCCTGTACCATGATGCACCTTCTTTTCAGCAAATTTTTAATAACTTTATTATATCGGGAAACATAAAAGGCTCAATACCTATCATAGATACTGAGCCTTTCAGCAGGGGAAGAGAGGATCGAACTCCCATCAACGGTTTTGGAGACCGCCGCACTACCATTGTACTATTCCCCTATTCTTTCTGTCAGCAACTATAACCCGCTGACGAAAGACATTATAACACAGAGCAGACCGCATTGGCAAGAAAAATTTTCCGAAGCCTGAGAATCCTCACCCGAGCACCCTGTCTATGGCATCCTGCACCGTCTTGACGCCGATAATCTCTATTTTACTGTTCTTTCTGCAATCCTCCGCGCAGACGTAAGGTACGATGCATGTTTCAAATCCCAGCTTCTCCGCTTCCGCCGCACGCTGTCTGGCCATGCTGACCCCGCGCACCTCACCGCTCAATCCCACTTCTCCGAATGCAATCAGCTTTGGAGAAAGAGGCTTGTTGCGGAAGCTGGACAAAATTGCCAGCACAATTCCCAGGTCGATGGCCGGTTCTGCAATCTTCATGCCTCCTGTGATATTCACATAAGCATCGCAGCTTGCCAGCTGCACGCCGGAGCGTTTTTCCAGCACTGCCATCAGCAGATTCACCCTGTTGAAGTCCGTGCCCGTGGATTGCCTGCGTGGAATTCCGAAATTGCTGTGACAGACAAGAGCCTGGATTTCCACCAGCAGCGGCCTGGTTCCTTCCATGGTACAGGCCACCACAGAGCCGCTGGCATTCTCCGGTCTGCCCTCCAGCATATACTCTGAAGCATTCTGCACCTCCGCAAGTCCCTGCTCCCGCATTTCAAAAACTCCGATCTCATTGGTGGAGCCAAATCGGTTCTTCACGCCCCGCAGGATACGATAGGAAGCATGTCTGTCGCCCTCAAAATACAGAACCGCATCCACCATATGCTCCAGCACCCTCGGACCTGCGACTGTCCCTTCCTTCGTCACATGCCCCACGATAAGCACAGAGACGCCAAGCCCCTTTGCCAGCTGCAGCAGAATGCCCGTGGACTCCCTCACCTGGGAGACACTGCCGGGCGCGGCGGAAACCTCCTCATTGTACATGGTCTGGATAGAGTCGATCACCACTGCCTCCGGCTTCTGCGCACGGATAACCTCCGTGATCTCAGCCAGATTTGTCTCACAGAGCAGCAGCATCTCCTTTGTAAAGGAACCAATTCTGTCAGCCCGCATTTTTATCTGAGCGAGAGATTCCTCCCCCGATATATATAACACCTTGTGACCAACCTCCGACAGATTGCGGCACACCTGCAAAAGCAGCGTTGATTTCCCGATTCCGGGGTCTCCGCCAACCAAAGTAAGGGAGCCCTGCACGATGCCGCCCCCCAACACTCTGTCCAGTTCTCCGATTCCCGTGGAAATCCTGTCCTCCTCCTTTATGGAAATATCTGCAAGTACACTGGGCACACCTGAACCGGAAGTTCTCCGCCCTGCTGTCTTTGCGGCGGCTGCGCCCATGTGGGGTGTCTTGCTCACCGTCTCCTCCACAAATGAGTTCCACTCTTTACAGCCCGGGCACTGTCTGTCGCTTATCCACATCTCCGAGCCCACGAGAC
>JAIDME010000243.1 GCA_029050705.1 Acetatifactor sp. | reverse complement strand
AACATACCATATGTATTCCATATACATTCCTTTCCGAGAAGAATATCTTATTTAAGGCTCCTCTGTCCGTCCTTTTTTACGCAGCGACTTATTTTCATACATGGCATGATCCGCGAGCTCGCAGGCCTCCGCATACGTAAGTGGCTGTTCGGATGTGCTGATGGCGAATCCGAGACTGACACCCAGATCATAAGGAAGATGCTGTTGTTTCTTTGTTTGGGTCAGGATTTTATTCATCTTTGTGTGCAGTTTTTCCCAATATTCCGGTTCCATATGGTGCGAGAGCACCTGAAATTCATCACCGCCATAGCGGACGACAAGATCCTCTTCATCGGTACATTCCTGGATTACGTTCGCCGTAATGCAGATGGCGTGATTGCCGGAGAGGTGCCCAAAGTTATCATTAACTTTTTTCAAACCGTCCATATCGATCATTGCGATGGAATAGGCTTTTTCATCCACAAAACGGGCAGAAAAGCGATTGATGGCAAAACGATTATGAAGTCCTGTCATCTGGTCGCACATATGCAGTTTATCCAGTTCCCTGATACTGCTTCTCAAAATCATCTGTCGGCGCAGATTTTCAATACTGCTGCAGATACTTTCCTGGCAGATACGGTAATTATACGCCTCGACAGGAAGATATACGTTTAAAAACGCCATATAACCGTAAAGTTTATTTTTATGGCGCAACGGATACAGGATAAAGATATCGCCGTCCTGTTCTTCCACAGGCACAATTTTTTCAGTCGGATAAGCGAAATTTTGTAAAGTGCCGATCCTGTCTGCATTACCGGTAATTGCAACCAACGTATCATCAAATGTCTTACCCTCCGGCAGGGGTTCATAGCCGGGATCGTTGATAATATACTTCAGATCCTGTTTGTTGATGCAGCAGAAAAATTCCGGACATTGGATTCCGTGAAGCATATGCCGGATATTATCACCCAGTTCTTCCAAAGAGGTTACCGTTTCCAATGCATCGTTAAAACGCATGATATAATTGATCTGCCTGCCGGATTCAACTGACTGCAGGACGAGCTGCTGGTGCCATTTTCCGGATTCCGGTAAATATTCGCAGTCACAGCCGCAGCTTTCTCCATAGTAAATCTTTCCGGATGAATAATTTTCGAACGGGATTTTGTTTCCTTTTATCATTTCTATCAATAAATGGCAGGCTTTCTCGGCAAGCAGACCATCCCGCCTGTCTGAACCGGTAAAGTCAGGACGGAAAATGACACTGTTTGCACTGCGGTTTAAAGTGCATATAAGAAGATCCTGCGGTACTTTGATGCCCTGTTTTTCCAATTCAAGATACAAGCCGATCGCTACTGCATCATGTACACATAAAACGGCGTCTGCATCGCTGATATGATTGTCACAGAATGTTTGATACAGACTGCGTCCTCCTTTAACGGATATGGGACAGTAAATAATTCTGTCATCTTCACAGGGAAGGCCATATTTTTTTATTGTATCCTTATAAGCGGTAAGTGTTTCCATAGAAATGACTTCTTTAATAGAAGTCAGAATCAGATTTATTTTCTTACAGCCGTGTTTTTCGATTAAATGTTCCATCAGTCTGCAAACGGTAGGATAGCTGTCTAAGGCCAGAAACGGTGCGCCCTCCGTTTGAATATTGACTGTGATAAACGGGATATTTTTCTTTCTCAGCTTTTCTGCAATAGAAGCAAGGAGCGTGTGACTTCCGATATTTCCTCCGATGACACAACCGTCAAACATAGTATAGTCGATGATATCATAAATCGTGGTATCTCCATAAGAAATCTGCTCATCATCTAAAAAAATTCCAAAGTTGGAGATCACATACAGTACATAGCCGCCCATGGATTTTAATGTTTTATGCATTGATGTGGCAATATTTTTTTGACGTTCAAAATTGGAAGCACTGGTGATCAATGCAATTCTCTTTAAGTTTTCCATGATTATCCTCCTGTGTTGAAATGGATATACACAGAAATTATAATATGTCTGTTTTTTATTTTCAATCTTTTTCATTTGCTTTATGGTATGGACAATTTTGAAGATAACTGATATTATAACGTTGGGTTTTAATATTAATTTGTGGAAACGGGACACTTTTTGCGTGGTGATGTCAGGTTATGGATATTGTGTTTTTGGGTCTTGAACTTTTTGGTATATGTGTAATCGTGACTGCATTAATGTTTCTGCTTCAGGGGAGCGGCTCCAGAGAGCAGAAGCTGATGATGTGCTTTTTGATCGGATCGCTGGTGCAGAATGCGGGATATGTGCTGGAATTAACGGCATCGACGGTAGAGGCGGCAATGGTGGCTGTAAAGATACAGTACATGGGCTCGCTGACGATTCCGATCATTTACTGTTATTTTATATTCAGATATTGTTTTCAAAAAGCGCCCATTAAGGTATTAAGAATTTTGAAGATTGTGGATGTCTTTATTTTGGGGCTTGTAGTAACCAGTGATTTACATAATTTTTACTATCGTCAGGTAGAATGGCTGGAAACTGCGCAGGGGCATGGATATCTGAGTCTGGAGTACGGACCGGGGTACGGGCTTTTTATGGTGTGCGGCTCGATCGTGCCTTATGCACTGTCTCTGTACGCGTTGCTTCGTGTATGTATCCAGAAGCCGGAGTATGCTGCGGACAGAAAATATAAGCTGATCCTTGGCTTGTCTTTTCTGCCGGTTGTGGCGCTTGTCTGCTATGCCATGAAGCTGACAAGCGTATATGATCCAACCCCCCTTGTTTTAGGGCTGATTCTTTCGAGTGTAGTAATTCTGATATGGAGCAGGAAAGTCTACGACTTCAGCAGTCTGGCTTCGGAGATTCTGCTGGACAGTATGAGCGATGGTGTGATCGCACTGGATGAACAGAAACGTATTGTCAGCTATAATCCGGCAGCTACGGGGATTTTCAGAAATTTAAACAAAAGTGCCGTGGGAAAGCTCGTTGATGAGCTGGAAGGTTTTCCGCCGGAGATTCTCGGAGATGATGTAAAGGAGGAGTTTTTTTTAAACGGCTGTTTTTATCAGAGTCACGCGAGGCAGATTCTGGACAGGTTCGGGAAGAACACAGGTTATGTTGTCCTGATCCTGGATGTGACGGAGACAAGAAATTATATAGAAGAGATCAAAAGAGTGCAGAAACAGGCAGAGCAGGCAAATATTGCCAAGAGCGCATTCCTTGCCAATATGTCTCATGAGATACGGACGCCAATGAATGCGATCATAGGGCTGAGCGATGTTATCATGGAAGAAAGCAGAGGCCGGAAGGTGTATGAGTATGCCTGTGATATCAAGGCATCCTCAAGAAATCTTTTGGCGCTGATCAATGATATTCTTGATCTGTCCAAGGTGGAAGCGGGCAGGATGGAGTTGGTTCCGGTAGAATACCATGTGAAAACACTTGTGAATGAAGTGCTGAATATGCTGGATGTGGTGGCATCCCGGCGCGGGCTTATGCTGGAAAGTGAATTTGATATGTCCATTCCGTGTCGGTATCTGGGCGATGAAGGCAGAATAAAGCAGATTTTGATCAATATTCTGAATAATGCGCTGAAGTTTACCGAGAAAGGTCATGTCAGGATTTCTGTCACAGGGGTGCCGGGAAAAGAGGAGGACATGGAGAATCTGGTTTTCCGGATTGAGGATACAGGCTGCGGCATCCGCAAAGAAGATATCGAAGGTATATTTGAGAATTTCAGGCAAGTGGATTCCAAGAGAAACAGAAGCGTGGAGGGAACAGGTCTTGGATTGTCTATCACGAAGCATTTTGTAAATCTGATGCAGGGAACCATCGGAGTAGAGAGCGTATATGGCGAGGGAACTACCTTTACTGTGGAAATACCGCAGAAGATTGTGGACAGCAGACCCTTGTCAGAGGTTCCGGAGAGAGCAGTACAGGCGGAAGAGAGCCTGGAAACGTTTACGGTAAAAGACTGTAAAGTGCTGGTAGTAGATGATAATATGATCAACAGAAAGGTAGCAGGACTCCGGCTGCAGTCTTATGGGCTGGAAATTGAGGAGGCCGACAGCGGACCGGCTGCAATAGAGCTCGTCCGCAAAAAGCGTTTTGATATTATTTTTATGGATCACATGATGCCGAAAATGGATGGGATGGAGGCGGCCCGGATTATTCGGAGGGATTGTGGGGAGAACGGCAGACTGCCGGTAATGATCGCACTGACTGCCAATGCCATGGAGGGCGTCAGGGAAAGCTTTCTGGCAAACGGATTTCAGGATTTTCTTACGAAACCTTTGGAAATAAAGCCAATGCATGAGGCACTGCTCAGATGGATTCCGGAGGAGAAAAGGATCGCGGGCAAAGCGCAGACAGAAGATGAGCGGCCTGATGATGATGAGTACAAGGAATTTAAAAATATCCTGATCGAAGGGATTGATACGGATGAGTTGGCGAAGCGTTATCCCTGCAGTGCGGAAGAATATCGGGAGCTTTTGCAATTATATTGTCTGGATGGAAAGCGTAAGCCGGCGCACCTGCGGGAGCTTTGGGAAAAGGGGGATTATGAAAGCTACGGCATAGAGGTGCACGGCTTAAAGAGTGCTTCCGCTAATATAGGAGCCATGAAAATCTCAGATAGTGCCAGAGAGCATGAAATGGCCGTAAAAAGAGGAGATAAGACCTTTGTTGACAGCCACATTTCCGAGCTGTTGTCGGAGTATGAGGAGCAAGTTGAGCATATTCTGGAATTTGTGGAGAAGAACCGGGAAAATGAGGCTGTGAAAGAAAAGAAGCAGGAAATGGCGCAGGCGGACTTGATACAGGAAATCAAGGATGCCCTGAACAGTCTGGAAAACTTCCGCGCAAAAGATTGCGCCCATAAGATAGAAGATATTCTGCAATACCGGCTGAAATCCGATACGGAAGGAAAGCTGAAGGAAATACAGGAGCAACTGAAATTATATGAGGATGATGCCGCAGAACAAATGTTGCGGGATTTGATAAAGCAGATTGAGATGGAGGGATGATAGATGAATGGTAAACTGAAAGTTTTGGCTGTGGATGATAACAGTATCAGTCTTGCGACGATCGAGCAGGAACTGAAGGATGAGTATGATGTTATTCCGCTTAATTCCGGCGTGCGTGCCCTGCAATATCTGAAGCGGGAAAAACCGGATCTGATCCTGCTGGATATCCAGATGGAATTAAAAAACGGTATTGAGACGCTGAAAGAAATCCGTGATATGAAGGAATGCAAAGATATTCCCGTAATTATGCTTACATCCATGAGGGACAAGGAAATGGTTTATGAGAGTGTTAAGCTCGGGGTGGAAGACTACGTGATCAAGCCCTTTAACAAACAGGATCTGCGTGACAGGGTGGACCGTGTGTTAAAAGGTGACGATTGGAATACGCGTTTCAGGCAGGAATTTCAAAAGCATTGAAAATCTTTTAACTATAGCGAGGGAAAAGAAAAATGGCATGGTATGACGAAGCGGTATTTTATCACATATATCCCCTGGGAATGCTGGATGCGCCAAAGGAGAATCCCTACGGAGAGCCGGTACACCGACTGTCCGGCCTGATCCCCTGGATCGGGCATCTGCAGCAGCTCGGCGTGAACGCCCTGTACATAGGTCCCCTGTTTGAGTCCGTGGGGCACGGCTATGAGACCACTGATTATAAGAAACTGGACAGCCGCCTGGGGGACAATGAAGATCTGAGGGCCTTTGTGGCAAAGTGCCACGAGGCTGGTATTCGGGTGATCTTAGACGGCGTGTTCAACCACACCGGCAGGGATTTTTTCGCATTCAGGGATGTCCGGCAGAACCGGGAAAATTCTCCTTACAGGGACTGGTTCTGCAATGTGAACTTCTGGGGCAACAATGAGTACAATGACGGTTTTTCCTATGATAACTGGGGAGGGTACAATCTGCTGGTGAAGCTGAATCAGCGCAATCCGGCGGTGCGTGACTATATTTGTGATGTGATCCGTTTCTGGGTCAGTGAGTTTGATATTGACGGCATCCGCCTGGACGCCGCCGATGTGCTGGATTTTGACTTTATGAAGGCACTGCGTCATGTTGCCAACGAGGTTAAGCCCCAGTTCTGGCTCATGGGCGAGGTTATCCACGGGGACTACACCCGCTGGGTGAACGAGGGCACACTGCACTCCGTGACCAACTACAATCTGCACAAGGCGCTGTACTCCGGCCACAATGACCACAACTATTTTGAAATTGCGCACACAGTCAAGCGCCTATATGGCATGGGAGGCAACCGTCCCGATGGACTGAAGCTGTATAACTTTGTGGATAATCATGATGTAGAGCGCATCTATACAAAGCTGAACAATAAGGCGCATTTTACTCCGGTGCATGTGCTGCTGTACACTCTGCCCGGCGTGCCATCTGTCTACTACGGATCAGAGTTCGGCATTGAGGGCAAAAAAGAACGGTACTCCGACGATTCTCTGCGCCCCGCTTTGCGCTATGAAGATTATGCAAATGCGGTGGCTGACAACGCATATACCAGGCTGATCGCAGCCCTGGGAAAAGTGAGAAACCAGGCTAAGGCCCTGTCTTACGGGGATTACCGGGAACTGGTGCTGACCAACAGACAGTATGCTTTCTCGCGCAGCACCGGAGATGAGACGGTGCTGGTCACAGTCAACAATGACGATAACAGCGCATCTCTTACTCTGCCTGCAGGCAACAGTTCCGCTTATGTGGGAGCGCTGTCAGGAGTACAGGTAACGGCGCAGGGGGGCAATATTACGGTGAATCTTCCCGGGTGTTCCGGAGAAATCTGGCTGCCTGTGCGGGATGGAGTGATGCCGGTTGCTACAGGGATGGCGGCCATTGAAGCTGCGGCAAAGCCTGCCGAAGCTGAGCCGAAGTCTGTGGATGGCGCGGCGACTGTAGAGGCGGAGACAAAGCCTGCCGATAGCGCCTCAGCCGTAGAAAACGTGACAAAGCCTGCCGAAGCTGAGCCGAAGCCTGCGCCCACCCAGTCTGCTCCGGACGAGGCCTTTGAACGGGGCAGGATCGCCGGGCTTCAGGAGGCAATTCTGGCTATCATGAGCAAGAACGGCCCTATCACCGATCAAATGCGACGGGATGTTACCGACAATGTGTATCATGACTCTCTGATCAACTGGATCAAGAGCTTCAGGTAGTATCAAAGATTTATAGGTTCACCGGGGTGACCGGTGAACCTATTCTTTTTAAGCGGATAAAATGTTGTGCGGGTAAAATTGACAGATTTTTGACTTTTGTAATTTATTCTTTGGATATACTTACAATAATTTGTTTGGAGATATGGATATGGTTTATAAAATATTGATCGTTGATGACGAAGAGATGATAACAGACCTGCTGTCATCGCATTTACATGACTGCGGCTATGATACGCTTGTTGCGAATAACAGCAGTGAGGCAATGGCGCTGCTGCAAAAGCAGCCGGATCTGATCATTCTTGATATTAATATGCCGGGTTTAAACGGATTGGAATTGTGCCGGAATATCAGAGATCATATTGTCTGCCCTATTATTTTTTTGACTGCCCGCATTACAGAACTGGATAAGATAAACGGACTGCAATACGGCGGAGATGACTATATTACCAAACCATTCAGCTTAAAAGAATTGTCTGCCCGCGTTGCCGCTCACTTGCGGCGGGATGAACGCAGTAAAAACAGATCACCTGTTCTTACTTCTTCTGACGGCCTTATTGTTAATCTGTCAGAACGCCGGGTGTTTTTCGGTGAGACAGAAATTCTTTTTTCAAAAAAAGAGTTTGATCTGATTGAGTATTTGATGACAAATGCAGGGCAGGCATTTGACAGAGAAAGGATGTATGAAGCTGTGTGGGGATATGATGCGGAAGGTGACAGCAGTGTGGTAAAAGAGCATATCAGAAAAATCCGTGCAAAATTTCGGGACATAACAGAGCATGATTATATTGAAACGGTTTGGGGAGTGGGATATAGATGGAAAGGTTAAAGAAAAAATATCATGACCTGTCGCTTCGAAAAGCCTTTGTACTGACGGTTTTCATTACTTTCTGCATTGTGGTGGTCTTATCGGGACTGAGCGTATGGAGCTGCCTGAAGTTTCGTCAATATCTTTTGCCGGATTCAAACGAGGTCACTCTCACAATAGATATAGCAACGACAGATGGAGAAACGATAACACTAAATTGTCGCGTCCGGCTTGGGGAAGGAATGACGCCAATTCCTCGTATGCTTGCAGAAGCAGATGGGGAACCGATTATTGAAAACTATAATCTTTCGTCCATAGAGACGAATATCATAAAAGTGGAAAACAGCTACAATATGCTCACTCCGAAGCGTAAAATTGCTTACCGGGGATGCGAAATTTTGATGATCGTTCTTCCGGCTGTTTTTTCAGTGGCAGGGATTTTATTTTGCGGTTTTTTCTTTTACCACGAAAAGCTGAACAGACCGCTGGAGCTTCTTTCCCAGGCAACAGAACAAATTGCGGACAAGAACCTGGATTTCAAGCTATCCTATGAGTCCGGCGATGAAATGGGAAATTTGTGCCGCTCTTTTGAACAAATGCGGCATGCCCTCGACGAGAATAACCGGGAACTGTGGAAAATGATCGAGGAGCGAAAAATAGTACAGGCATCTATTGCCCACGATCTGCGTAATCCCATTGCCATTGTCGAGGGGTATGCGGAGTATTTACAGATGAATCTGCACACCGGAAATCTGACGATGGAACGGATCATGCAGATTTCTGGTAATATGGAAAAAGCGGCAAAACGATTGGAACAATATACGGAATCTATCCGTGCCATTGACCAGCTGGATGATATAGGAATAAGCCGGACGCAAATTCCCATCGAAGATTTTATTGAAAATGTCAGTGAAGATTTATCTCTCATGGCAGCGGGCGAAAAGATAAGACTGGATATTGTCGGAGAAATTCCGAAGGGACTTGTCTGGATTGACACTGCTCTTCTTTATCGAATACTTGAAAATATCCTAAACAACGCGTTGAGATACGCAAAGGAAACCGTCACCCTGTCATTTGAAATGGGAAACCGGTCCCTGACCATTTCGGTTACGGACGATGGCGTGGGTTTTTCAGAAGAAATTCTAAGTAATAAAAGCAGATTACTTATGCCGGTGACAAGCGAAGATGGGCATTGTGGATTAGGATTGACAATAAGCCGGCTGCTTTGTAAGAAGCATGACGGACGGCTGGAGCTTTCCAATCATCCGTCAGGCGGCGCGACAGTAAAAATAATTGTTGAAGTTTGACTTTTTTTTGACATTTATCCTGTAAGATCTCCTTGTAAGCCTTTTAAGGCAAATACAAGGAGGTCTTTTTATGAAGAAACGAATCACTTTGATACTTGTACTTGGAACAATACTTTCTCTTTGCGCCTGCAGGAATCACGCATCGGAAAGTGATAATTTCGGTCTGGGTGGCAGTACGCCTATGTCATTTGATGGCGGCGAAATCTATGTGAATGAAAACGGTGGCAATACCGAAAACGACACAGAAACGGGAACCGAACCCGCCGCCGACACCGAGACAACTGTAAACGATTCTCTGGAGCTGCTTTACATGCTGCAAAGCAATGCAAAAGCCTGTGCAACGGACAGCGGATGCTATTATTTGTCAGACGATGACGAACGTCTTTCTGACGGCCGATATGCGGCGCATTTGATGTATATGGACGCTGCCACGCGGCAGGAAATCTATTTGTGCAACAATGCGGCCTGCGCTCATAATACGGTTGACTGCACATCTGTTCTTCTAAACGAAGATTTTCCGCCTTATACCACAGCGCTTTTTGTATGGAACGACAATTTGTATTTGATGAGTAAGGAGGAGGATTACGATGGCTTTTCATCGATGGCCTTTATGGGAGACGACGCCTTCATTTCGGCAATAGAAAGCAGATCGACCATTCTTTACCGGGCAAATCTGGATGGAACGAATCGAAATAAAATGTACACATTTGATCCCACGGTTACGGTAGAGGATTTTGTGGTGGGCGACGCAGGCGGGCTTTATCTCATCACGAAAAAACTGACCACACAGCAGGGAGACGGGAGCAGTTACCATACTTCGTCAGAGCGAAAACTGATTTACCTGGATCTATCGGCAAAAACAGAAACAGAAGTCTGCTCTATGGACTTCGGTGATAATATCTCATGGGATGTAATTGGCGGCAGCGGCCGTACGCTCATTTTGTATGGAGTTGACTTTGGGCGGTATGTTTCTCCGGACGAAATGCAAGATGATGATTTTATCAAAATGTATGATGACTCTTATGATGTGTTTGCGGCTTTGAATGTGGAAGATGGTTCCCTTCGTGAGATTTATCGCGTGTATGCGCCGAAAGCACGCAGTTATGCGGTCGACGGGAATAAACTGTATTTTGCCGTTTACGGAAGCGGCAGCATCGTGAGTGTGGATTTGCGTACCGGCGAAGAGGCGACACTGTGTACCATTGCGGAAAACTCAATCTGGGGAATGATAGGAGACAGGCTGTATTGCTATGACAACAGCGATCATACCTATCGTTTCATTGATGTGAAAACCGGGGAGATCAGCCATTCAGGACTTGTCAACAAAACCACCGGCTGGGGGCTGACATTTATTGCGGAGTTTGGCGATCAGGTGCTGGTCAACTATGATTCTGACGGATCCTTCAACAATGACGGATCATTTAGTCTTACCGGAGAGCGCTACGCTTTGATCCGGAAAGAGGATCTGTATGCAGGCATCGACAACTTTGCTCCGATCAGCATGATAGGAAAGGGTATGCGGTAATGTTAGAGCTTTGTGAGATTACAAAAAAATATAAAGAGAAAACTGCGCTGAATTGTATTTCTCTGTCTCTGGACCATGGAATCTACGGGCTTCTCGGCCCCAACGGGGCAGGGAAGTCTACGCTGATGAATATTATCACGGGAAATCTCCAGCCGGACAGCGGCACAGTCAAGTGGAACGGAGAAAGCTTACAGTCCTTGGGTGCGGTCTACCGCAGTCTGCTGGGGTACGCGCCCCAGCAGCAGGGAATGTATGACACCTTTTCCGGGCGGCGTTTTCTCTCCTATATGGCGACACTGAAGGGAATTGCAAAAAAAGACATGGGAACAGAAATAGAGCGCGTTCTGACTTATGTCAATATGGCGGAAGCCGCCGATCGCCCCATAGGGACCTATTCCGGCGGTATGAAGCAGAGGATCCTGATTGCCCAGGCAGTTCTCGGGAAACCGGAACTGGTGGTATTGGACGAACCCACAGCCGGTCTTGACCCGAAGGAGCGCGTCAGAATCCGGGAAAGAATCTCCGCGCTGGCAGATGAAAAGATCATTTTGGTTTCCACTCATGTTGTCTCGGATATTGAATCCATTGCCAAGGAAATCATACTGATCAAGGCTGGAACTATCATCGACCATGCCGCTGTAGATGGACTTTGCCAAAAGTATCAGGTTTCCCGATTAGAAGATGTGTATATGAAGCTGTTTGGAGAGGAGGAGGATCATGTGCCGGTTGATTCGCTTTGAATTGCAAAAGATATGGTGTAAACGAAGCTTCCTGTTTTCAATCTGTGCATTGCTGATCTTAAATATTTTTTTCCTGTGGTACATAAATCTTGGAGGAGAGAGGACGCCGGAACTCTCCTCCTACAAAAGATTTCAAGCTGATACGGCTGGAATGGCCGAAACGGAAAAGAAGGAGTATATCGAAAATCTTAAGCAGACAGTGGACGGCGTTTCTTTTGTGAGAAGTATTCTCTCCATGCAAAACAGCGAAATGGGCGCTATTTTTGCCGAACAGGAAATGAATGAATATCCGGGAGTGTTCGAGGCTTATTATGATTTGTATGAATCAGGCGAATATCTGAATTATACAGATTCATTAGAACTGGAAAGTGTATTTATCAATGAATTGTATGCAGAGGAAGTAAAGGTGTCAATGTATGACTCCTATCTCCGATCCGTACAGGAAAACAAAAATGTACTGGGTGGGATTTCAATTTTCGGGGAACAGGATGAAAACAGTTTTTCACTCCGCAACATTCAAAAGAGCGCCGCAGATTATTCGAATCTGACTGTGGCGGGGATACGCTGGACACCCTCCAAAACAATTGTTTCTGCAATTGAAAGCTTCTGGACAGACACTCTTCTGATCCTGTCAGTCTTTCTGTTTACAGGAAGCCTGATCACGGAGGAAAAACAAAAAGGGATTTTTTTTATGACCCGCAGTACAAAATACGGAATCAGCCACAACATTATTTCAAAACTTTTGGCTCTGCTTATTCACTGCCTTGTCTCTTCAGTTCTTTTTTTCGGTACGAATTATCTTTTTTTCGGTTTTTCGGCCGGCTGGTGCGATGTGACTGCAAAACTTCAATCGTTGGCACCCTATTTGGAAAGTAATCTGTCTATCAGTATATCAGGGTATCTTTTCCTTTCTGTTTTTACAAAAGCTCTGGTCATATTCGGAGCAGGCGCTATATTGACCGCGGTTTGCATTCTCTCGGAGAACATGGTGCCGCCCTATTTATTCGGACTGGCTCTCTGGTCGGTCAGCTGGGGGCTGTATCAGTTTATTCCCGCAGCCTCAGGACTAAGTACAGCAAAGTATATCAATCTGTTTGGAGCTTTAAGAACAGAAAATCTGTATGGCGCTTATTTTAATCTGAATGTCGGGGACTACCCGGTCTCACGTTTGGTTTTGTCATGGTTTGCAACGGGCATTGTGGTCCTGAGCGGTATCGTCCTCAGTTATGTTTTTTTTCTGAAGGGAGGGAGCTTGCAGATAAAGCGAGGGATGAAGCGTCTCTGTTTTCGTTTTCGTCCTCATTCCCGCCTGCTCCGGCACGAAAGCTATAAAATTCTGATCACAGATCATGCCCTTGTTATTTTGCTGTCATTTTGTGTATTGATCGGTTATCAGGAGCTGACCCGCACATACGCTCCGTCTGTGCAGGAGCAATACTACCGGGATATCATGCTGCGGTTGGAGGGAAAGCAGACCGCCGAAAAAAATGACTTAATTGAATCCGAGGCGGCGAGATATCGGGAGGCGTTTAAAGAAATCGACAAAATAGATGCGGCGGTTGCTTCCGGTGAACTGGACGAGGAGACTGGCAAGGCCATGAAAATTAAATGGAACGGCATTATCGCCTTTTATCCGGCTTTTCAAAGAGTTGAGCAGCAGCATCAGCTTGTAAGTGAGAAGGGCGGGAACTATATATATGATACGGGGT
>JAIDME010000242.1 GCA_029050705.1 Acetatifactor sp. | reverse complement strand
TGTCCTCCAATGTGACATAAATCATGCATCCGTTTGCCCTGCGGCCGCCCACTCTTGTGGGAACCATATCTACAATCGTTCCCGTCACGGAACCAAAACGGCTTCTCCTGTCAGGCATTCTTCCTCCGAAATTAAAATCCATCTCTTATCTCCCTGCTGTCTGCTTTCATTATCTTAATATATGCCCCGCACGCCCAAACTGTGCCGGTTGTCATCCGGGCCATTTACCCTTATGTGCACTCTCCGCTCTATCCGGCTTTTTTCAGCTGCCTGCCGGCCACTCCGGCCAGCTTTCTTCACCTCATAAACGGTCTGCCGCGAGCGCCGGATCCCTCACAGTATAGTGCCGCCGCCCAGGACATATTCCCCATCGTAAAAAACCGCCGCCTGCCCCGGTGTCGCGGCCCGAACCGCCGCCTCAAAGGTGCATTTTATTCTGCCGCCTTCCGCCTTTTCAATCCTGCAGTACTCCCCCCGGTGATTATAGCGGATTTTTGCTTTCACCCGGCGCGGTTCACAGATGTCCTCCACGGACATAAAGTTAACATTGCTGCAAAGTACCTCCTTCACAAACAGATCCCCGTTGCTCCCGATCACCACTTCATTCGTCTCCGGCCGGATCTCCGTGACAAAGACCCGCTCTCCCATGGGCAGTCCCAATCCTCTGCGCTGTCCTAAAGTGTAATGGGTAATTCCTCTGTGCCGCCCCAGGATTTCACCCTCTGCCGTCACAAAATTTCCGGGGCCCGGCACACGCCCCCCCGCTTCCCTGTCAATAAAGCCGGCATAATCATTGTCCGGCACAAAGCAGATTTCCTGGCTGTCCGGTTTGTGAGCCACGGGAAGCCCTGCACGGTCTGCCAGCTCCCGGATCTGTTCCTTGGTATGCTCCCCCACCGGCATCAGCGTGTGGGACAGCTGCTCCTGGGTCAGATTATAGAGGGCATAGGTCTGATCCTTTTCCGCCGTCACAGACTGCCGGAGCGCAAGGCGGCCACCGGGCAGCCTGTCAATTCTGGCATAGTGCCCCGTGGCAATATAGTCCGCCCCTATCTCCAGGCTGCGCTTCAGCAGCGCCTCCCACTTGACATAACGGTTGCAGGCAATACAGGGATTCGGGGTGCGCCCTGCCAGATATTCCTCTACAAAATAGTCTATGACATGGCATTTGAACTCCTGCCTGAAATTCATGACATAATGCGGAATATCCAGCACTTCGGCCACCCGCCTTGCGTCCTCCACCGCGGACAGGCCGCAGCAGCCTCCGCCCTCGGCCTTCACCTCCTCCGGCTCCTCCTGCCAGATCTGCATGGTGACGCCGATGACGTCATAGCCCTGTTCTTTCAAAAGATATGCCGCCACGGAGGAGTCCACCCCGCCTGACATGCCCACTACAACTTTTTCTTTCATCCTGACCCCCATACCACTTCCGGCGGCACAAATATCACACGCCCCCGGGAAGTCTTCGTTCCCTTTTACTATACGGTATTTTTGTCAAAAACTCAATCAGTTCATTCGCCGCACAATCCTGTAATATGCCGTCGAAGTCCGCTTATAACAAATGCTGTACACAAGCGCAAACACTGTACAGATGACCGCAGTGCAGATCATCATCACCCTTACCTCATAATTTTTAATCGCTCCCATCATCATCACCACCATATTCATGCCAATAACCGTATGAAGTACCGCACCTGCCAGAGGTAGTGCAAATACCAGACGGACCTGGCTTTTAATCGTCTTACGAATTTCTTCATCACTCATTCCCACCTTCTGCATTATTTCAAAATTTTTCTGGTCCTCAAACCCTTCCGTAATCTGTTTATAATACATGATGATCAGCAGGCAGATCAGGAAAATGCTCCCAAAGAATATGCCGATAAACATCAGCCCTCCATACATGCTCTCACCAGCATCAATGTCTTCCCGGTAATCTCCGCATCCTGCATATCCCGCCGATTCTGCCAGGGCATCCTGCACCGCTTGGACAAAGGCATCTACAGCTGCATCCTCCCCCTTGGGAGTACAGGAAATCTGAAAGGTCTTCTCCTCCTCCCCTACTCCGAACACCGCCGCTGCAAGGCAGCGCTCCTCCGGGGTTGCAAACACGATCAGATAATCCCCCTTCACTCTTATGTCCCTGGCTTTTTTCGCCACAGAGCACCGGAGCAGTTCTTCCTTTACCTGCCATTCAGTTTCCCCCAACGAGACAGTGCCGTATCCAAAGTCAGCACCTGTGGAAAAGATGAGAACCTCCCCCGCTGCCAGCCCTGCATCACTGTGCTCCATTCGGCTATACTCCTCCTGTGTCATCATCGTGACATTACAGCAGCTGGAAAAATTACCTCTCTCCTCAGCCAGCATTGGCCGGAACAGGCTTCCATCCATATAAGCATTCCTCGCCGTCATGCTGCTTCGCCCCAGGTAATCGGTCAGCTCCACTCCTGTTTCCTCCGCAGTCTTCTCAAGCACGGCCTTCAGAGCCTCCTCATCCTGCTCCCCGTTCCAAAACACATCAAAGGTTCTGGGATAGGAAAAAGATGTGATGGAATCAATACTCAGCCAAAGACTGACAGTACAGATGACCGTGATAATGGACATGGTGGCAAAAATACAGATATTGGAAAGACTTGCCGCACTTTTCTTCATACGGTACAGCATGCCTGACACCGTAATAAAATTTTCCGCCCGGTAATAATATTTCTTCCGCCTTTTCAGGTATCGCAGCAGCGCAACACTCCCCGATGTAAACAGGAAATAGGTCCCCACTATCACCAGAAAGATTGCCAGAAAAAAATCACTGAAGATATGGCTGTTCAAATCTGCCGCCACAGCAAGATAATACCCCCTCCCCAGCGCCAGAAGTCCGAGAATACTCCA
>JAIDME010000241.1 GCA_029050705.1 Acetatifactor sp. | reverse complement strand
GCCTCAGTATGTCTTTACGGAGGTGGGCATCGGATACCGGATGCGCGAAAACGAAAGCTCTACCATGCCAGAGATTCCATCAGACTGATGATCTCCTCCCGTTCCAGGGCTCCGCAGTACTCGGCCAGCATTCCGTTGTCATAAAGCAGCGCAAACCGTATATATCCGTCCGCCCCGGCATCAGGAATCAATTCCTTCCATTCCTCCTGTACAGTATAAACCGGAGGCTGTGCATCAAACCGCAGGTCAACCGTCAGCTCCGTCTGCGTGATTCTCAGCCACAGGCTCTTCTCTCCATCCGACCACTCATACAGCAGGCTGTCCTGCTCCCCACTTCCGGCTTCCGGCTCCACCGGGCTGTATCGCTCCGGTACAGATGCCTCCGGAGCACTCTGCATTACCGCACCATCGGAATCAGAAGACTTATCGGCGGACAGAATCCGATCATTTTCTTTTACAGCTTCCGGCTCCCGCGGCGCAGCCGCATCCGGCAGCTCCGCAAGATGTTCCACATCCAGCCATTCCGGCCCCATCGGGGCAGATGTTCCATAGTTGTAAAATGAATCTCCTGCCGCTCCCTCTGCCGCATATTCCAGCATTTCTTCCGGCATCGCATCCTGCACTTCCTCGCTCCTGAGTCCGGAATTGTTACCTGTTGTCCCGCCGCTGTTCATACTCATACCCTTGCTGTTCTCGGCAGAACCCATGCGCATCTGACTCATACCGAAGTATGCCGCCCCCAGAACCATCAGACAAAGACACGCAGCACATGCCGCCGCATATCTCTGTACAAAACGGCGGACTGTCATTTTATGTTTACTTTCCGCAGCTGTTTTCCCGCTGCGTTCCAGAAGCTCCTCATCTACGGCAGACAGCGCCTCCATCACTCTGATCGCACCAAGCTCTTTGTCCGTCTTCAAAGTACGATTCCCTCCTTCTCCAGATACTCCTTCAGTTTATTCCGGGTACGGAAAAGGCTGGTCTTTACCGTATTCAGGTTCATGCCATACCGCTTTGCAATCTCGCCGTATTCCTCCACATACCAGTATCTCCTTAAGAATACATTACATTCCTTCTCCGAAAGCGTGTGGAGAAACTTATTGATCAGCCTTTCCAGTTCAGCGGCCGCCACCGCATCTTCCGTACTGTGGGCATCCGGCACACACTCTGCCAGTTCATCCAGCGCCACCGTCATTTCCCCGCCTCCGCGTTTCATGGTTCGCCGCTCCTTCCATCTGTCCAGAGAAAGATTCCTTGTGATCGTACCTAAAAACAGAGAAAATCTGCCCGGCCTTCCCGGCGGAATAGCATTCCAGGCCCGAAACCAGGTGTCATTGACACATTCCTCCGAGTCCTCTTTTGTATACAAAATATGCCAGGCAATGCTGTAGCAATAGCTCCCGTATGCATTCTGGGTCTCCGTTATCGCACGCTCATCCCTTGCCCAGTACAGATCTAAAATCTCTGCGTCCTTCAAGGCTTCTCCTCCCTGTCACCCTCTTCGTTCTTATAGACGGCATCCATCCTTAAAAGTTTCACATTAAGGGTGCAATAATTCTCAAAACCCAGCCGAAGACCTTCTCCCAGAGCCTCTGCCTCTTCACATCCTCCCTGGTCCGTTCGATACATTTTCCAAGAGTTTCCTGCATGTCCTTCTCTATATTGGCAATCTGTGAATTACGGTACAGGATGATTCCGCATTCAAAATGATGATACAGGCTGCGGTAATCCAGATTCACCGTGCCCACCACCGCTTTCTCGTCATCCGCCACAAACACCTTTGCGTGAACAAATCCCGGCTCATACTCACAGATGCGGACCCCTGCTTCCAGCAGTTCATCATAGTAAGTCTTTGCCAGCAAAAAGGCATATTTCTTGTCGGGGATATGGGGCATGATAATAATGACCTCCACTCCTCTTTTCGCCGCATAGATCAGCGCCTTCAGCATTTCATGGTTGGGAATCAGATAGGGTGTCATAATGTGTACATAAGAGTGAGCTGAATTGATAATGTCCAGGTATACCTGCTCACCCACCCGCTCAGGCCCCAGGGGGCAGACACTGTACGGAATGGCATACCCGTCGAAGGGCATGGAACTCCCCGCAGGACAGGCATACTTTTCAAAGGTTTCCGGCTGCCGCTCCGACTCGTTCCACATTTCCAGGAACATATAGGTAAAGCGCTCCACCGCATCCCCCTTCACTATGATACCGGTATCCTTCCAGTGCCCGAAGCGCTGCTTTCTGTTGATGTATTCATCGGCAAGATTAACGCCTCCGGTAAACGCGATTTTTCCATCAACCACCAGTATCTTCCGGTGGTCGCGGTTGTTGTAGTGAGGGGAAAAGATGGGTTTTATGGGCGCGAACATCTTGCAGCGGATGCCCTCCTCCTCCAGCATTCGGGGATAATAATTCGGCAGGTTGAACAACACGTCCGTGCCATCGTACATGAACCTGACTTCAACGCCCCGGCTCGCCTTCTCCGTCAATATGTCATGAATCGTATCCCACATGTACCCTTCACTGACGATAAAAAACTCCATGAAGATAAATTTTTCCGCTTTTTTCAGTTCTTCCACAATAGCGGGAAACAGTTCATCCCCCAGGGGAAAATACGTCACCTGAGTCCTGTCATAAACCGGGCTGGCATCGCATTTGTAAAGATAGTGCGCAAATCTGCCCATATGAGGGCTCTGCTCACAGAGCCTGTCCCATGTGTCCCGCTTTGCAGTCACATGCTTCTTTGTCTGTTTTTCAAGCTCTTTCAGCCGGTTGTACATGACCTTTGTACCCGGCTGAGTGATAATAACGGCATAAAAAATTGCCCCGAATATGGGAAATATCGCAATGGGAAACATCCACGACAGCTTCATGTCGGGAATTCCCCTCGCATTAAAGATGTGAAGCAGCACTATGGCGCTGGTTGTCACAAACAGTCCGTAAAACAGAAAGCTGTAACTTCTCAGCCAGAAATATCCCACCGCAAGCAGCCCAAACTGCAGGCCAAAGCCAAGGATAAGTATGGCGGTCCTGCCGTAAATGATGTTCTTAATGTTTCCGGATATTTTTTTTCCTTTGTCCCTGGTGCTCATATTATATTGCCTCTCATTCTGCCGTCTCTGCGACCCATAACCGCTTTGCGGCATATAGACGCTTTGCGGCATTATATCAGTGTGAAGACTCCAGAAAGCCGGTGAGATTCGACAGACAGCGATATAGAATCTCCATCTCCTCCTCACTCAGGTCTTTCATGATAGCTTTTATCATTTTCTTATGAAAATCACGATGGTGAAAAAAGGCCTTTTTTCCCTTTTCAGTCAGAACCACATACACCACACGCTTGTCTTCCAGACTGCGCTCCCTGACAATATAGCCTTTCTTTTCCAGCCCGTTCATATTGGTGGTCAATGTGCTGACCGTAACGGAAAGGTTGTGAGCAATGGCCGACATATTTCGGTGTTCACTCACACCGATTGCTTCTATAATATGCATGTCATTATTGGTAATATCGCTGAATTCCTCTGTAATGACTGCTTTTGACTCCATGTCCATGATATGATTGAAAAGCTTTGCCAGCAACTCACTCATAGACCTCTTTCTCGTCTGAACCATTTTTTGCCCCCATACTTTTTTCTTACCACTTCATCACACAGGTGAAGTGGTAAGAAAAAAGT
>JAIDME010000240.1 GCA_029050705.1 Acetatifactor sp. | reverse complement strand
GGGTAAAGTGCTGCTTCGCGTCAAAAGATTCAAAAGAAAGTTCGCTGTTTTTATTCAGCTCCCCGCTCAGAGCGTTCTCCTCTTCCTTTTCCTCCTCGGAAACGTAAACACTCATAAATCCGTCAAATTTCCGGGTAGAAGCCGCAACGGTAAAAATATGCTGCTTCGCTTTTATTTTTACGGATACAGTCTCATATTTCGCCTCGCTCATCCTGCTGGCCACAAATCTTTTCCAGATCAACTGGTAGAGCCGGAACAAATCTCTTGGCAGCTCATCCTTTATCTCCAGCGGAATCCTGTTTAAATCCGTAGGACGTATGGCCTCATGAGCGTCCTGTATCTTCTGACTGTTCTTTTTCCCCGAGGTCTCCCTGCCCAGATAATCCTTCCCGTAGCGGGAGCCAATAAATTCTGCGGCAGCCTTTTCCGCGTCCTCAGACACACGGGTGGAGTCGGTACGAAGGTAGGTGATCAGGCCTACCGTCCCTTCCCCCTTGATGTCAACGCCCTCATAGAGCTGTTGGGCCAGGCGCATGGTCTTCTGGGTGGAAAAATTCAGTGTCTTGCTGGCTTCCTGCTGCAGGGTAGACGTTGTAAACGGATGAGGCGGCTTCTTCAGGCGTTCTCCTTTTTTTACCTCAGTGACCTTGTATTCCGCTCCCTTCAGTGATGCCTGAATGGCCTCCGCCTGCTCTCTGTCCGTAATAGCCTGCCTCTCTGCCCCGGTGCCGTAATATCTGGCGCAGACCGGTTTCTTCTCACCTTTCACATTCAGATTCACATCAAGGCTCCAGTACTCCTCCGGCACGAAGGCGTTGATTTCATCTTCTCTGTCACAGATGATGCGCAGCGCCACGGACTGTACCCGCCCTGCGCTTAATCCCCTCTTAATCTTCTTCCACAGGAGAGGTGAAATCCGATATCCCACCATCCTGTCCAGTGCACGGCGGGCCTGCTGGGCATCCACCAGGCTCATATTGATTTCCCTGGCGTTCTTCAGGGACTCCTTCACCGCATTCTTTGTAATCTCATTGAAGGTAATCCGATATACCTTTTTATCCTCCAGCTTCAGCGCATGGTAAAGATGCCAGGAGATTGCCTCCCCTTCCCGGTCAGGGTCGGTAGCCAGATAGACTTTTTCCGCCTTCTTCACTTCCTTGCGCAGATTGGCGAGGATGTCTCCCTTGCCCCTGATGGTAATATACTTTGGTTCATAATCATGCTCAACATCAATCCCCAGCGTGCTTTTAGGCAGATCGCGTAC
Organism: Acetatifactor sp.; assembly: GCA_029050705.1. Taxonomy (GTDB): domain Bacteria; phylum Bacillota; class Clostridia; order Lachnospirales; family Lachnospiraceae; genus Acetatifactor. The sequence continues at coordinate 1,005 of JAIDME010000240.1, read as the reverse complement.
ATGCCCGTTGCTGGCTGCAACCTCATAATTGGCCCCCAGGAATTTCTTGATGGTCTTCACTTTCGCCGGTGACTCTACGATTACCAGATATTTTGCCATAATATTCTTCCCTTCGTCTAATTTCTTCTATATTATTGTAGTTATATGATCTTCTCCGCCAGATATAACTGTTTCATACGCGTCAATCGTGAACCACTATACACCAAAACTTTTCAGGGCGCAAGGTTTTTATTAATTTTTAATGTATTACACAAAAATACCCCCGAAGTCTCTTCCTGACTTCAGGGGCATTCTCCTCAACATTTCTTATTTCTTAATCTCGTCACGGTAAAGCTCGGTTCCGTCTGCCTTAAAGACCGCACAACGCACAGCATCCAGGGAAACGCCATATCCTGACTTAAAAACGGCAAAAAAGTCAATGGTCTGCAGCTGGCCCAAAAAGCCGTCTGTCATCTGAGAACACTCATCATCTCCGAAAGCGTTAAACACCTCCTGATCGGGCAAATGATACTCAAAGACAAGGGTGTTACCATCTGCCACCGTATCAATGGTTATATCCATTGAAGCTACTAAGTCGTTCCAGCCTTTAAGCTCCTTCTGCCATTCATCTGATGCCAGCACGTTCTCCAGTGTAGGCTTGCTCCCCCCACAGGCTGTAAGCGCAAATACCATGATGATCGCTGTCAACAGGGCAAAAATCCTCTTCTTCATAATAATTACCTCTTTCTTTCAATTTTTATTTTGATGGCACAAGACACATTTTAGCACACTTCCACAGAATGTAAAGAATAAAATTGCCGAAATTCTCATCATTTACATGAAAGAATTTCAGCATTTTCGGGTTGGGCTATTCTTTTAAAAATAGTCGCAGCTGATAGGGGAATCGAACCCCTGTTTCCGCCGTGAGAGGGCGGCGTCTTAACCGCTTGACCAATCAGCCTCAGCAGATGCCGTTCACCGACAGCATACAGCGCCAACAAACGGTACTAGCTAATGATAATACAA
>JAIDME010000024.1 GCA_029050705.1 Acetatifactor sp. | reverse complement strand
ACGATTCATCACAATCCTTTTGGTTTAAAATTCGGATAGGAGGTATACTCTTGTATGAAGAGAATGGAGAAGTAACAGGACTGGAAAATGCCAGAGAGCGTATGCGCCTTCTTCTGGAACAGATGCGCAGTCAGGGGGTGGAACTTTTTGTGGACGGCGAAGCCGCGCTTCCGGGGGATGCGGCGGCGAGGGCAGTGCACGAGGACAGCCCCTATATGGCAGATTATGTATTCGGGGATGCCGGTAACATTGAACAAATTCGTTTCGACAAAGTGTATAACGGTTAATCAGGCATGCCTCCCGGGAACCAAACTCCGCCGGATAATAAAACGGATTGCCTCTCGTGCTGATGACGGCGGTGTTGGTTACAGACTTAAAAAAATGGTAATGACTTAAAGTGACGAGTGTGGTATGATGTAACTGTTCGCTTCCATATATTACGGACAGTTACACGTACACACTTTTGGATGAAAGAAGGGAATGTAACAGATTATGAAGAAGGCATTACCGGTAATAATAGCACTGCTGTTGATTGTCATAATAGGAGGGATTGCATTTGGAGGAAAGCTCATAGATAAGTACTCCTATGGCAAGGAAACGGCTGATTTGGATGAATACTACGGAGTGACGGATGCTGCCGTCGGGGATGGCGACGGAAATCTTGCCATAGTGCTCCAGGACAAGATAATTGAGGAGCAGGCGGTGGTAAAGAACGGCACCGTATACTTTGATTGGAATACGATTCGGACTTACCTGAATGATACTTTCTATGTGGATAAGGGAGAGCGGAAGCTTTTGTATACCACAGCAAATGATGTTATAACGGCGGTATTTGACGAGTCGGGATATCAGGACAGTGAGGGAACTCACTCCACAGAGTATGTTGTGTGCTATATGGCAGGTGACCAGGTGTACATTGCCGCCGAATATGTCAGACGCTTTGCAAATTTTTCCTATGAAAAGTTTGACAGACATCTACAGCTCTACACGGAGTGGGGAGTTGCCAGAACCTATACGATTGGGAAGGCAACCCAGCTGCGTGTGCAGGGTGGAATAAAGAGTCCGATCCTCCGGGAACTGGCTGCCGGGGAGACGGTGGAATTCCTGGAGGAAATGGAGACCTGGAGCAAGGTAAAGACTTCTGATTCCATGATAGGTTATGTGGAGAACAAGCGGTTGACCAATCTGGATACGGTGGTGGAAACACCGGTCACCGACTATGTGCCGGAGGAGTATACGTCCATTTCCATGGAGGGAAAGGTAAGTCTTGGCTGGCACGCAATCGGGGGTGTGGGCGGAAATGACACCCTGGCGGAGATGGTGAAGGAGGGCAAGGGCATGAATGTCATAGCACCCACCTGGTTCAGTTTGAAAGACAGCGACGGAGAACTGTTCAGGTCCTTTGCCTCAGCAAAATATGTGGAAAAAGCCCATGGTTACGGTCTGAAGGTATGGGGCGTATGGGATGATTTCAACTACGCCATGGATACGAAAACAGAGGTTGACAGCTATCAGATACTTGCTTCCACCACAAGGAGGCAGGAGATGTCCCGTAACATGGTAGACACTGCGTTGGAATATGGACTGGACGGAATCAACATCGACTTTGAGGAATTGTCTGATGAGGCCAGACCGCATTTTAACCAGTTCCTGAGAGAATTGTCGGTTCTATGCAGGCAGAACGGGCTGGTTCTGTCCGTGGATGATAAGGTGCCGTTGAATTCTTCGAATATTTACAGGCTGGATATTCAGGGACTGGTTTTGGACTATGTGATCATGATGGGGTATGATGAGCACTGGGGCGGCTGCCAGGAGGCGGGAAGCGTGGCCAGCATCGATTTTGTGACAGGCGGGCTGGATCGGATACTGGAGCATGTCCCCGCAGAAAAAGTAATCAATGCACTTCCTTTCTACACCAGACTGTGGAAGACGGAAGGAACTGTGGTATCGGATTCGGCAATTACGATCAGCAATGTGGAGGAGTGCCTGAAGAACTACGGAAAGAAACCGGAAGACGCAGGGTGGGACGATGTAATCTGTCAGAACTATATTGAATGGCAGGGAGAAAGTGCTATTTACCAGATGTGGATAGAGGATACAGAATCTCTGAGTGTGAAGCTGAATGCCATGAGAGCACGAAATATAGGCGGCGTTGCCGTCTGGAGGCTGGGCTATGGCACCAAGGCCGCCTGGGAATTGATAGCCGCATATGCGGGAACAGCAAATTGAGATAAGGACAATTTGAGATAAGTACAATAATTCAGCCATGTAAAGATTTGCATAATCTGCAAATTATTACATGGCTGAACTGTTCGTTTAACTAATTTGTTTTTTTGTAAAGCCTATAGCTTCCTGCAAACAATATGGCTGCGGCACTCACCAGGCCGATCAGCCAAACGGTCTGACTGCTCTCGCCGGTCTTTGGAACCTTGTCATACTCAGAAGAATCACCTGCCGGTGCAGGGGTGGCTTCGGGAGCGGCTGTTGTTTGACTTGCAGCAGCTTTTGCCTGTAGGTATTCCTCCGTGGGTTCAGGTAAACAGTTGGAGAACTGGATTCCGCCGCCATAAAATCTCATGGTGTTTTTGGGGATATTGTAAAATTCGCCGGATGGTCTGTCAACACTGTTATCAATCCGGAAGCATCCTACCGTTCCGGCACAGCTGATGTTGGATTGAGGATCATTCGTTTGCAAATGTAAAGTCATATCCAAGACATTATTGTTAAAGGTACAAGTAGTAGCTTCATAGAGATGGGCAAAAGTAACATCTCCGTTGATGGCAGTGTACGCGCCGGCAAGGACGTAGCATTCTTTGATGCCGTTGGTCTTGATAACAACATTGGCATTCTGGTAAATGGTCAGATTGCTTAGCCTAAAGCCGCTGAGATCCAGTTCTTTGCCGTTTGGAACCTCATCACCGGGGTATATAACAATCAGGTCATCATCCTTCAGATCATAAGTCAGCAAGTAGTAAAGATCCCGATGAGATGCCCCGTCCTCAAAAGTGCTGCCGGGTACATAGCGCCAGTCATTGACATTTCCTCCGATGTACTTAATAGAGTAAGTTTTTGCCTCCTCTGCGTGTGCAGTCATGGTATTGCTGCCGGGCAGCAGAACAAGCATTGCGACTGCCGCAAGCATGGATACAAACAGCTTCATTTTTTTGTGCATTTTCAGTCCTCCTTTAATTTTGAATGGGGAGATAGGTATCTCCGATTTCCACTTCCTTTGCCACCACCACAAACCGCCCGTTTTCTACATGATACGCGCAGGTGGAGAGGGTAAGAAAACAGTCTCCAAATTCTGCTGTGACACCTGTGTCATAAAGCGAAAGAGCCTTTATATTTTGATAAAAATCATCAAATTCCTCAGCGGTGTCAGCCTGAAAGAATTTGTAGAACTTGAATACCTGGTCTGTTTTTTTATAGACCTGAGAGTAAAATACTGCGATGACCTCATAATTGCGTTGGCATTCCTTCGTGTACAAAGTGATCGTCCTGTGCTCCTGAAAGAAGGTTTCATCCTTGTAATCCATCAGTGTACCAAACATGGCTCCCGATTTCATGTTGTGCCCGTGAATGATCAGATTCGTCGTCAAGGGTTCCAGGCAGCTGTCGGTATCAAGGATCAGGCAGCCGTTGCTGTTTTTCGAACCGTTGAAACCCCGGCGGAGATAATACTCTTCATCCTCGGGAGTCCACATGACGGGATAATCAATTTCGGTATCCGGTATTTTCAGCCATGCGGCCATGTCGCTGTTTGCAAGAAAGCTGTCGCGGTAGGGATTGTCGACCGGCTCAGGGGTTGGCTCCGGAGTCGGTTCAGGAGTTTCCTGCGGGGGAGTCGGGGCAGGTTCTTCGGAAGACGGCTCCAATGATTCGGGAGGAGACGTAATCTCAGAATCAGGCACGGCATTTTCTGACTCGACTGCATCTGCGGATGCCCGCAGCTCTTCCATGTCTTTGGAGGTCTGTATATAGTCACTGACCTGCCGGATGATCAAAACTACCGCAGCAGTCAGGCAGGAGACAGCTACAACAGCAAATATGACAGCCAATGATTTTCTGAAGTTTTTCATAAATGTCCTCATTGTCTTTTGATTAAGTCCATATTAGCCTAAAAAAAAGAACAATGCAACACTTTTGAAGGTTTTAAAGAAAAATTAAGAAGAATATATATT
>JAIDME010000239.1 GCA_029050705.1 Acetatifactor sp. | reverse complement strand
CCCTGAGCCTTATCAAGATAACACTGAAATTCCTTGGCTACAACCACGCCGCTTCTGCGAATTGCCGCAATAAAAGACTGGGTAGCAAATACCGGTGCTTTCAGATCATGTGCCATGTCGGAAAAAAAAGCCTTGCGTTCATTCAAAAGCTGTGTAATTTCCTCTGTCCGCTTTTTCACCTGTTCCTCCAGATGATTGGTAAGCATTTCATTTTCCTGCAGAATGCGTCGGCTGCGGGATACCATCATGGTACCAAACAGTATCACCAGCCAGATACCGCACCACTCGAACTGCCAGAAAAAGCGAATTGGTTCGAAACGGTTGGAGAAGATGAGATTAGTAAAAAGTCCCTCCCCAAACACGCAGCAGCCCGCCAGAGTATACCGGCTTTCCCAGTTATGCGCCGCAATACTCCGCGCCGAAAAAAAAATGGCAGCACAAAAAGTTATAATATAGTAAAAATCTGTCAGCCTGCCGTGGACATAAACCGCCCAGGGCAATAGCGGAATAAGCAGGCTAAGCAGCAACAGATTCGCTGACAGCGCCAGCATAGCTGCCCGGATCCACCGCCAGATTTTGCTGCCGGCAGCACCGGCTGCCAAAACAGTAAGCTGCACAACGCAAAAGCACAGACAGTATAACGCCAGACTCTGTACGCAAAACCAATATTTTACCATCGGCAAAGAATAAGACCAGGAAAAACGAAGCACAAAATATCGAAGTACATAGAGAGCATAGCAGCAGCATAACAGCCCAAACCAGCGGGCAAGGCCGCCTCCTGTCCGCCACAGAAAGAGCGTGAACACTGCCAGCGCCAATGGCAGAACAAAGGCCAAAGCGTAGGCAAAGTCCTGAACATTGTTTACCCGCAAAAGTGTCTCGACTGTACCCAAAGCAGGCGGAAAATACATCCCGCTGTAATACCCCATCTCCGATGAAGTCTCCACTGTAAGGACATGGTCACCCGCCGTCAGCAAAAAAGTAATCCGACCGCTGCCTGTACCCCGGGCAAGCTGTGTGCTGTCCAAAGAAATAACATATTGTGAAGAGAGCTGTGAAAAATCTATCGACACGATTCGGGACGCCCCATCATAGCGCAGAGTCAGTCGATAGCATGCCCGCCCATGGGGTGAAACCGACAGATCTCCCCTCTGAAGGTTGGAAAATTCACCGATATAGGTAGGTTTGTCCGTTACCCGCTCGTCCGTGAGCAGCCAGCCATCAATCAGAAAAATGGGATTTTTCCGCTCCAGATCCTCCTCACTCAGGGCTATAACGCCGGATTTTCCATACGGCGGAGGCGTCTGATACTTATTATCCACATAAAAAAGCAATAAAAAGGCCGCCAGCGCGGTCAAAACAACCAGCATCTGCCACCAGACTTTTCGCCGCTTCATATGTCCCCTCCTTTTCATTTGAAATCAGGAGTAAACCGGTAACCCTGTCCCCAAACCGACTCAATAAAGTGATGTTCACATGCATTTTCCAGTTTCCGCCGGAGCCGGGACATGTGCATCTGCACTGTCTGTCCGCCATCCCATGG
>JAIDME010000238.1:752-11671 GCA_029050705.1 Acetatifactor sp. | reverse complement strand
ATCTGAAGCTCCTCCGATTTCCGTCCTGATGGCATATTCCGGCGCCCTGTCATTGGAATATTTTACATATCTTATATCAAATTCCCTTCCAATAACAGCCGTAATAGAATTAGAAAATACAGGAAAAAGCCCCTCCTCCAAAATACCGTCAAAGGCATTTTTCTCGTCAAACAAAAGCATCCTGTCCCGGTCAAAGTTCCTGAGATTATTGGATAGTTCACCTTTTCCCGGCAGCCAGGCATCACTGTACAGGGTAGTCATGAACTTATAATCAGGGTACGGATAATAGAAATGTGCCTCCTCCACCCCGCAGCTGCGGAATATTTTCTCCAGTCCCTTTCTGCTGAAGGTTCGGACGCCGCCCCCGTCGGCATAATTCTCAATGCCTGAAAACCATGTGCCAAGATGGTCTTCCTTACACCCCGCAAAGTATTTCAATCCATACTTATTCTCGATGGCGATCACAATTCTGCCGTCTGCCCCCAGGTGAGGCATCAGGATCTTCAGAAAATCCTCAAAAGGGGTCTCACCGCCGATATAACTCTGTCCGTACTCAAACACTCCTATCAGACAGATATAGTCAAAGTCTTCAGGCAGATCCGGCTCAATATCCTTAAAATTCCCCACATGAATGGTCACATTATCACAATCGCTGTGTCTGTAGGCGTTAATCAGGCTCCGTTTTCTGGAAAGGTCCACGCAGGTGACACTCCCTGCTTTCCGCGCCAGTGCGCCTGTGATCGCCCCACACCCGCTGCCCACCTCAAGCACTCTTGCGGACTTATCCATGGGAATCCATTCCACGATATTCTCCCGCAGCGGAGACAGGTGATAGAGAATCGGCCAGCTTCTCCGCTCCTCAATCACCTTCCCGTACTCAACGGCTGAGCGATTTCTGACTATATCCAGAAGCTCATCCTCCACCACTCCATCACAGTAGAAGTCCTCCCCCGGATATTTGCTGTAATCTAATGTAACTTTGCCGATCTGTTCTCTCTCCTGCATATCCCGTCCTTCTCTAATCCTATGCTGAATGAAATGTTAGGAAGAATCGCATCAGCGATTCTTCGGGGAATGACTTAGATTTTCTAAGGCCGGGTACTTTCCGGCCTTAGAAAATCTTCATTCCCTTCACACTACTACAATCTCCGACTCCATATCATAATATCCTACCGTATCCTTGTCGGAAACCACAGTCACATTCATTACATCATAAAGCCTGTGGTACACCTCAAAAGCATCGCCGTTATATCCCGTAACCCCAAGAGAGAGCAGATACTCCCCTCCCTGAAGGCTCATCTTCTGCGTAAAAGTAATTTCCTTCGTCTGTCCCGCATCCACGCTCTCCAAAAAGGCCTTCTCAATCATGGAATTGGTTCCCGTGATTTCCGTCCCCTTTACATTTTTAACGGAAAATGCAAAAATCGGCGCCGGAATATGGTCACTAAACTCCACCTTCATGTGAAGGGTAAACCTGGTTCCCTTGATGACTGCCGTAGTCCGCACTCCCCTGTCATCCGTCAGATAATACTCCACAATCCTGGCCTGTTTCGTCCCGTACTCCAGCACATCCGGATTGACGCCTTCCGTTTCCGTTCTGTCCCCCTGCCCCCTGCCAAGCGCTTTTCCTGCTGCCTCACGCAGGCCGGGGTCATCCACAAATCTTTCGTTTTCCCGCCCTTCCGGGACTTCATATTGTCCTACAAGCACCCGTTTATAGGCATCTATCATCTTCCTGGGAGTTCCTTCCCCCAAGAGCTTTCCCTTATTCAGCAGAAACACCCGGTCACAATACTTGCTGATACTGCTCAGGTCATGACTGACAAAGACAATGGTCTTTCCCAGCTTTTTAAACTCCTCAAACTTATGGTAGCATTTTGCCTGGAAAAACACGTCTCCCACGGAGAGCGCCTCATCCACGATCAGTATTTCCGGTTCAATATTAATTGCCACCGCAAAAGCAAGCCTGACAAACATACCGCTTGAATATGTCTTTACCGGTTGATATACATAATCCCCTATATCTGCAAACTCCAGAATTGCCGGCAGCTTTTCGTCTATCTCCTTCTCGGAAAATCCCATCATCGTGCCATTGAGATACACATTTTCGATACCGTTATATTCCATGTTGAAACCGGCCCCCAGCTCCAAAAGCGCAGAGATCCGCCCGTCCACCCGCACTTCTCCGGACGTCGGCGTCAGCACCCCTGTGATGATCTTCAAAAGCGTGGATTTACCGGAGCCATTGGTTCCGATAATGCCCACGGTCTCCCCCTTGTAAATGTCCATATTGATACCGTTTAAGGCATAATGCAGCTTATGAACCTGCTTTTTACCAAACCCCAGGGCTTCTTTCATCCTGTCCCTTGGCTTATCATACAGCTTATATATCTTTTCCACATCCTGTACTACAATTGCCGGTACATCCACCTCATGAATTTTAATCTGTATCTCCCTGTCTTCCATATATAATTCCCGTGTCTTTCCGCAAACTGCAAATTCTAAATATCCTCCGCTCACGCCGGCTGGCCGCCGCCTTCCACCGTTCAGCTCTCGCCGGCCATACACTCATAAAAGCGACTGCTTCGCAGTCGGCGTCGCTCCGCGACTCATCTTTTATTTCGTGGCCCGGCGTTCCCTCAGCCGACTCACATAGCGGGAAATTCATGCAAGCATGATTTCCCGCCACATGAGCCGGCTGGCTGAACTTGTTACAGCACATCCGCAAAATGAATCTTCAAGCGCTTAAACAGCGCCGCGCCGACTCCGAACAGAACAACTGTCACAATCCAGAAATACATGGTGGAAAAGAAGTCCTGGAAAAACCATTCCCTCTCACAGATTGCACTCCGGTAACCGTTCACAATATATACCAGCGGATTCAGTTTGAGGACAATGATCCACCCTCCGCCTAAACTGTCAATATTCCAGAGAATGGGCGTAGCCCACATGCCGATCTGCAGCACGATATTGATAATCTGCGCCAAATCCCTGAAAAAAACAACAACAGAGCAGGTAGTATAGCACAGCGCCAGCACAAAAATAAAAAGACACGCACTGTAATAGATGATCTGCAGAGTATACACTGTGGGATAATAACCGTAAACTGCGGCAACGATCAGCAATATTACTACAAAAAACACATGTATGAAGGTTGCCGCAATGATCTTGATGATGGGAAGGATACTGATTTTAAATACGACCTTCTTCACCAGATAATTGTATTCCAGCATGGCATTGGTCCCGCTGTTCAGCGCCTCTGTAAAATAGAACCAGGGAACCAGTCCCGCCGTGAGAAACAGTACAAAGGGTATATCCCCATTTCCCCGGTTGACCTGGTTTCCCATAATTTTTTCAAAAACAATATAGTACATTGCCACGGTGACTACCGGCTGAGCCATTGCCCACAACGCTCCCAGGTAGGAACCGGCATACCGCTTCTTAAAATCATTTTTTGCCAGCTTCCAGATAAGATGCCTGTTCTGAAACAGTTCCACCGGAAGCGTGGTAAATTTGTCATACCATCTTGCAAATATAATGCAGGATACCAGAATCACCGTACAGGACAAAATTTTTTTAATCAGCTCCTGCCGTGGATCCGCCCCCGGCCCCATGTTCTGATGTATGATGATAACGGCGGCCAGTATGGCTCCTGCGGTGGAAAATATGGCAATTCCGCCTTTTTTGCTTATCCTCATGCCAGCTCCTCTCATGAAAGTCCAAAAACCGGGAAGAATGACCGCAAGGGCATTCTTCCGGATGGAAAGAAAATCTTAGCTTGTGTGCAAGCTTAGATTTTCTTTCCATCCCGGCCACTTTGTGTCCCTCTCGGAGAAAATAAGCTCCATTCCTTCGGGAATCGGCCACTCTACGCCTATGGCAGGGTCATTGTACATGATACCCCCTTCATCGCCGGGGTGGTAAAAATCCGTACATTTATAGCAGAATTCCGCATAATCGGAAAGAACCAGAAACCCGTGAGCGAAATTCTTCGGCACATAAAACTGCTTCTTGTTCTCCTCAGAGAGCAGCACACCATGCCACTGGCCGTAGGTGGGCGAGCCCTTTCGTATGTCTACCGCCACATCAAAGACCTCGCCTCTGATGACTCTCACAAGCTTTGCCTGGGGATGCTCAATCTGAAAGTGCAGTCCTCTGAGCACGCCTCGTCTGGACGCAGACTGATTGTCCTGGACAAAAACATCGGGAATACCCGCCGCCCTGTAATCCTCGTAATGATAGGTCTCGCAAAAATACCCCCTGGCATCACCCAAAACAGTGGGAGTGATTACCTTCAATCCCTCAATTTCACAGGTTTCTACCAAAATCTTTCCCATCTTATCCATAATCCTTTCATAATTTTTCTCACGTCATAACCCAAAAATCAAATCAATAGTAGCTTATGTTCATGTCCACATTTCCGGAAATGCCGTCTACGCTTCCCTTGGAGGTGTACTGCCACATCTGGTAATATCCCTGATACAGCGGTACACTTCGGTATTCGGCAAGCCATATATAATAATCATTATCCAGCCTGTCTGTATATAGGTTGTTATTGTACCAGTTACGGCTTCCGTAGACACCTGCACGATATCCCGCATTCTCTATGGTGCGGCAGAACGCCTCGCAGACAAGGGTTCTGCTCTCCACATCCAGCCCGTCAGCGCGCCCGTTTCCTCCTGCGCCCTCGGTGTCAATAAATATGGGATAATCCAGATTGTATTCCTTCACCAGCCGCAAAACCGCGGATGCCTCCTCCACAGCTTCCACCTCATTCACTGCCTGGGTAAAGAAGTAAACGCCAACCGGTATACCGCTTGCCGTAGCTCCCTTTATATTGGCAGCAAAGTACGGATCCTCCACCAGACTTCCCGTCACAGAGCCTCTGTATCCTGCTCTGATGATTGCAAATTCCACGCCCGCATTCCGCACCCTGTCCCAGTCAATATCGCCGTTCCACTTAGATACGTCAATGCCCACATGGCTGTTGCCCGTAACGTTTTGAAGTTTCTTAATCTCCGTCCTGTCTGCGTCCTCCAGTGCGTCAGCCACACCGCTGTCTTCCGCCTCCGCATCAATGTCCGCCTCCGTCTTGATAAGCAGGGAAATATCATCAATTGCTACATACTCCACCTTGTCCTTGACATGCACTCTGGTCTCATTTTCCGGAACCCGGTATCCGTCAATAGGCTGCAGCTTCACATAATAATCTCCCGACGCCAGATCTCCTATATAGATGATGCCATCCGTGTCCAGATCCTTGTACTCGCCGAGGCCCTCCAGTTCCACGAAAAAGCTTTCTCCTGCCACAGGATTTCCGGACATGTCCACAATCTGTATGCGTAAATCTTTTTCCACGGAAGTCACCACCAGAGACAGACGATTGGAATTGTCCATGGCGGCTTCCAGAATGGGATTGATCTCAGGGTCAAAAAAAGTGTTATCCTGCAAAAAAGCCGAAAGGTTATTTCCAATCTGTCCGCTGCCCTGTTTGTCCGAAAGTTCCCCCGGCTCCTCGGTCCGGGTACTCTCCGGCTGAGGCGTCGGCCTTCCCGGCTCCCCGTTCCGATTGGTATATAGCACCAGCAGCGCCACCAGCAAAATAATAGCTATGGAAGACAAAATTGTCATCTTTCGCAGTTTAGAGTCCATTTGCTACCTCAACCAGATATTTTCCGTAATTGGTCTTCATCAGAGGCTCCGCCAGCTTCAGCAGCTGTTCTCTGTCGATGAATCCTCTCTTATATGCAATCTCCTCAATACAGGAGATGTAAAGACCCTGCCTCTTCTGGAACGCCGCCACAAAGTCGGAAGCATCCAAAAGCGCGTCATGGTTGCCCGTATCAAGCCACGCAAAGCCTCTCCCCAGCGTCTCAACATGGAGGGTTCCCCGCTGCAGATACTCGTTATTCACCGTGGTAATCTCAATTTCTCCTCTGGCTGAAGGCTTTACATTCCTTGCGATCTCCACAACATCATTGTCATAAAAATACAGGCCCGGAACTGCATAATTACTCTTTGGACGCTCCGGCTTCTCCTCGATAGACAGTGCCTTCCCGTTCTCATCGAATTCTACCACCCCATACTCCCTGGGATCGCGCACATAATAGCCGAAGATAGTCGCCCCTTTCTCCCTGGCAGCAACCTCCCGCAGAACTCTGGAAAAACTCTGTCCGTAGAAAATATTGTCTCCCAGCACAAGTGCGACACGATCGCAACCGATAAAATCAGCTCCGATAATAAACGCATCCGCCAGTCCTCTGGGTATCTCCTGCACTGCATAGGACAATTCCATCCCCAGCTGATGCCCATCACCCAAAAGCTCCTCAAATACGGGAAGGTCCCTGGGTGTGGAAATGATCAGTATCTCTTTGATTCCCGCCAACATCAGCGTAGACAGGGGATAATAGATCATCGGCTTGTCATACACCGGCATGATCTGTTTGGAAATCGCCTTTGTGAGCGGATAAAGCCTGGTGCCGGAGCCTCCGGCAAGAATAATTCCCTTCATATCATAGTACCTGTACCTTTCTTCGGCATGAAGTTCTTCTCACGCTACACACCGAATGGGAACGACGTTCATCGTTCCCATTTTTTATTCCGTTATTGCTTTTCATACATCTCTTCATAATACTTCTGATAGTCGCCGCTGGTCACATTTTTCATCCATTCCTCATGTTCAAAGAACCACTGTATTGTCCTGCGGATTCCCTCTTTGAACATGGTCTCAGGCTCCCAGCCAATCTCAGCCTTAATCTTGTCCGGGGCAATTGCATAACGCCTGTCATGTCCCTTCCTGTCCTCCACATAGGTGATCAAGTCTGTGTTCACATAGGACTTTCTGGGGTCTCCTTCCGGCAGCATTTCCTGCAAAGTCTCCAAAATAGTATGAATTATCTCAATATTCTGTTTTTCGTTATGACCCCCGATATTGTATGTCTGGAACAGTCTTCCCTGCTCCTGCACCATATCAATTGCTTTCGCGTGGTCCTCCACAAACAGCCAGTCCCTCACATTCTTTCCATCGCCGTACACAGGCAGCTTCCTACCCTGAAGGGCATTGTTGATGATCAGCGGGATTAACTTCTCCGGGAACTGATAAGGGCCGTAATTGTTGGAACAATTAGTGATATTTGCCGGGAAATGATATGTGTCCATATAAGACTTCACAAGCATGTCCGAGCTCGCCTTGCTTGCCGAGTATGGGCTGTGAGGGTCATAGGGCGTGGTCTCATAAAAGAAAGCACTGTCATCCTCAGGCAGAGAGCCGTACACCTCATCCGTGGAAACATGAAGAAACTTCTTGTCCTCCCGGAAGCTTCCATCAGGCAGTTCCCAGGCCGCCCTTGCGCAGTTCAGCATCACCGCCGTTCCCAAAACATTGGTCTGCACAAAAACCTCCGGATTCCGAATGCTTCTGTCCACATGACTTTCCGCCGCAAAATGCACCACTCTGTCGATGTCATTCTCCTGAAATATTTTTGCAATGGCTTCCTTATCGCATATATCCGCCTTTACAAAGGTGTAATTCGTCCTGTCCTCAATATCCTTTAAATTCTCCAGATTGCCCGCATAGGTGAGCGCATCCACATTGATGATACGGATTGTGTCGCCATACTTGCGGAACATATAATGAATATAATTGGAGCCGATAAATCCTGCGCCGCCGGTAACAAGATATGTCCTCATAAAATGTGCCATCCTTTCCACTTCGTTTGAAGTCAAAAACATCATAACACACTTTCTGCGGATTTCCAAATGCTTTTATTCTTAAAAATATTTTGCGTTTTTATGAAGCTACAGTTCACTCGTCGACCTGACATGTTCAAATTTCATGCTTGCATGAGAATTTGAACTGGCAGGTTGACGAAGGGAGCGCCATCACATGAGCAAAAGAAGCTGCGAAGCAGCGAAAAGTGCTGAAAGCACGATTTTGCGAATGGCGCGGGTGAACTGTCAGTTCACTCGTCAGTCCGTCAATACCCAAGGTAGCTCAGGTTCAGATCCACGTTACCGCTGATACCGGACACTCTGCCGGTGGACCTGTACTGCCACAGATCATATCTTCCGGTATATGTAGGTGCATCGGCGTACTGAGCCAGCCATATTTTGTATGCACTCAACGCACCGGCATCTATCCTGTTCTCCAGCCAGGTCTTGTTGGCGTAAACGCCCGCCGTATATCCGGCGTTCTGAATAGTCTGGCAGAAGGCCTTGCAGACTGCCGTCCGCATCTCCTTGCTGATAGAGTCGGCACGACCGCCGCTGGACTCCACATCCAGGAACACAGGGTAAGAAATCTTGTAATTCTTGATCAGTCCCAGTACCATGGAAGCCTCTTCCACCGCCTCACGCTCGTCAACAGCCTGAGTAAAGAAATATACTCCCACTTTCAGACCAGCCGCCGTTGCGCCTTTAATATTGGCCTGGAACTTGGGATCCTCTATGAGCGCGCCCTGAGAAGACCCTCTGTAGCCGCAGCGGATAATTACATAGCTGACGCCGGAATTTTTTACGGCATTCCAGTCAATGCTTCCGTTCCACTTCGACACATCAATACCCATTGTCCCGCTTCCGGTCACCAGTGATCCGTCGCTGGCAAAATTATACTTTGCACCCTGAATGACCTGTTCTCCGGTCACCTTCTTCCCCTCGGCTGTAAAGTAAAACACATGTCCGTCAAGCGTCTGCCAGCCGGTATATTTCACCTGGCCTGCCACAAAAAACTTGTCATAGGTATAGTAATCCGCGTATTTCGCCGGCCGGTATTCCTTTTTTTCCTTATCAATGACATACAGGGCATTGCCTGCCTTATCCTTCAGCACAGTCTCCGTATCTTCCTTCGGATTCTTTTTGACCGTGACAACACAGACAGCCTTCACTTCCTCGCCGTTTTCCGTGCACTTTACGGTAAGTGTGGCACTGCCGACCTTGAGAAGTTCCAGGGTGATCGGAGCTGTGATAACATTGTTTTCTGTCTTTAACGCTCCCAGCGTCGCCTTCATCACAGTAGTGTCACTGGATTCCACCGTAATCGCCGGGGTCTTGGCGGACGCGCCTTTAACCGTCACGCTCAAAGCCAGCGGGTTCGCCACATATGCCAGCGTAGAAGTACTGCTCAGTTCAATTGTCTTATTTGCTCCCACAGTCACCGCAATAACTGTCTTCGCCGCCGTCTCAGCTGTTCCGCCCTCCTCATAATTTGCAGTTACCGTTATGTTTGCAGTACCTGCCGCCACACCGGTGACCGTAACCTTTCCTGTGGCATCTACCGTTGCCGTGGCTACCGTTTCCTTGTCAGAGGAAACCTGATACACAAGCTTCTTATCCGGTGCAAAGTCCTTAGCCGTAACCTGAGCCACTGCTGTTCCTTTGATGACAGTGGCCAACGCCGTCTTGTCCGCTGTAATAGTACCCTTTGTGAGTGCGGAATCCGCCACAACCTTGATGGTAATCCGGCCGCTGACCTGCATCTTTTCTGTTTTGGTCTCAGTCTGTGTGCCGGGCGTTGTCTCTCCTCCTTCGGCATCACCGCCGGAAACAGACGGATCCGCGGGCTCCGGTGTCACCTCTTTCGTCACTGTATACGTTACATCCACTGTCGCTGTATATTCAACAACAGCTTCGCCTGCCGCAACGCCTGTCACCAGACCGGTGCCGTCCACCGTCACAATCCCGGTATCTGAACTGCTCCAACTTGCGGCTGTCATTTCAGTAACGCCCGTTATTGTTTCTCCCGCATTTCCGACAATATTGGACTGATCCAATGCTGCACTCAGCCGAGTGTCCCCGCCCACCTTAATCTCCGTGCCGGATGCAGCTGTGATTGACACGCTGTTACTGTTACTCTGAAGCGTCATGCGCAGAAAACCCTTGTCCAGGCCTCCGAACGCCGTTAGTATAGTCAGCGGGTCTGTAATGTCACTCTTGGGAACCTCGATATAGGACTCCCCGACTTTAGTACTCTCCACCCAGGCAACTGTATCCTGCAATACGGACTCTACAACCGTGTCCTTCTGCGCAGTGTCCTCTTTCTTGGCGTCAACCTCAGCTTCCGTCTTTACTTCATTGGCTACATCCACCTTCTCATAGGCAATATCCTTCTTTACTTCAATTGTCCTGGCTTTGGTGGATATGGAATAGCCGGCATACTTTTCATCAGACAATTCTTCCATGGCAACCTTATAGGTTCCGGCAGCAATATCCTTTTTATAGATAATGCCATCCATGTCATCATCGGACCAGATGCTGCTTTTGCCATCCGGGTCTGTAACCGTCACGGAAAACGGCACGTTCGCAACCAGTTTTCCCGTCTTTTCATTTGTAAACTTTATCTTTAAATCCCTCTGGATGGAGGTCATATTCATCTCTACGGACACCTGGCGGGAATATTCATTTTCCTCATACCCCGGCTCATTTTCCTCCTTCGGCGGCTCCGTCTCCTCGGGATCTCTGACCATAGCAGCCGCCTCAAGTCTTGCCATCTGTGCATCTGCCACCGCCAGCAGGCCGTCCTCGCCGATCAGTTCAATATCTTCCAGCTGCGTGCCCACGCTGACAAAGTCAGACACCTGTTCTGCCGCCATTCTGGATTTCATCAAAACAGCCCCTGTCACCAGCGCCAGAACCAAAACAGCAACTCCCGTCCCGGCAATCACGCGGTCCATCACGGACATCTCTCTCAGTTTACGAATCAGCCAGCCTCCCTCATTTCTCTCCCGATTCCTGTCCCCGCGGTTTGGCTCACCTCTGTAATCAGCGTTATAAAGGTCATCATCCTCATAAATTATTTCTCCATCTTCGGTATAAGCACCTTCCTCCTCGGCATAATACTCTCCGTCCTCGGTATAAGCACCTTCCTCCTCGGCATAATACTCTCCGTCCTCGGTATAAGCACCTTCCTCCTCGGCATAATACTC
>JAIDME010000238.1:0-652 GCA_029050705.1 Acetatifactor sp. | reverse complement strand
TTCATCCTCGGTATAAACGCCTTCTTCCTCGGCATAATACTCCTCATCTTCGGCGTAAGACTCTTCCTCCCCGTAATCTTCCCAATTCTTCCAGGAATTGTCTTCCTTATTCGGGCGCTTTGTATGATTAAAAATTTTTTTCATGATCACATTCCTTTCCTGAACAAAAAAGGCCAGAAATTTAACAATTCCGTAATATTATAGCATCCCCCCCACTCTTCATCAAGCATTAACCCCATTTCTTTATAATTTCTTAAATCTTTTAAAATCCGTTTGATAATGTGGACTTTCCTGATGCATAATAGTACAATAATTATGTTATGCAACTAACCAGAATGGAGAAAAGTATGCACAGACAAGACATTCCGGACATTGAAATCATTGATTTGGATGATGTCCGTACCAATGACGGCACTTATACGGACAATGACGGCACAGGCGACGGCGCTGATATGGACAATGACGGCGCAGACGACGGTGCTGATATGGACGATGATGGCACAGATGACGGCGCTGATACTCAGGAGCCGCCGCACCATAAAAAGCATCCCATCAATATACACATTGTTTTACTGGCAGTTGTTGTCCTGACCTTTGGCTATATTTTTTACAAATATATAAATTTTGGCCAGATTGTCGAGCTGGATGAAAA
>JAIDME010000237.1 GCA_029050705.1 Acetatifactor sp. | reverse complement strand
GCTTTATGACATAGTGGAGATAGGAACACCGGTCATTATGTTTTATTAATTTAATTATTTACTTGACTAAAGCGGCAAGAAAGATTATTCTTATGTATAATCATTTGAAATATATAATAATTTGAGATTAGGAGGAACTTGAAATGTCCAGAGTCTACAATTTTTCAGCAGGGCCTGCGGTGCTGCCGGAAGAGGTGCTGCGCGAGGCGGCAGATGAAATGCTTGATTATAAGGGGACGGGAATGTCCGTCATGGAGATGAGCCACAGGTCCAAGGCATACGAGACTATTATAAAAGAGGCGGAGGCGGACCTGAGGGAACTCATGAATATTCCTGACAATTATAAGGTGCTGTTTCTGCAGGGCGGGGCAAGCCAGCAGTTTGCCATGATTCCCATGAACCTGATGAAAAATAAGGTGGCTGACTATATTGTCACCGGCCAGTGGGCGAAGAAGGCATATCAGGAGGCATGCATTTACGGCAAAGCAAACAAGATCGCTTCCTCCGAGGATAAGACCTTTTCATACATACCGGATTGTTCCGACCTTCCTGTCAGCGAGGATGCGGATTACGTTTATATCTGTGAAAACAATACCATCTATGGAACCAAATATAAGACCCTGCCAAACACAAAGGGTAAGCCCTTGGTGTCGGATGTGTCCAGCTGTTTCCTGTCCGAGCCCGTGGACGTGACAAAATACGGCGTCATTTACGGCGGCGTGCAGAAGAACATCGGACCGGCGGGGGTTGTCATTGTTATCATCAGAGAGGATCTGATCACGGAGGATGTGTTGCCGGGCACACCGACTATGCTGAAGTACAAGATTCATGCGGACAATGATTCCCTGTACAACACGCCTCCCGCATACGGCATCTATATCTGCGGAAAGGTCTTCAAATGGATCAAGGCAAAGGGCGGCCTGGCGGCTATGAAGGAATACAATGAGAGGAAGGCAAAGATTCTCTACGATTATCTGGATGAGAGCAGGCTGTTTAAGGGAACTGTACGCAAAGAAGACAGATCTCTGATGAATGTTCCGTTTGTCACCGGTGACGAGGAACTGGATGCAAAGTTTGTCAAGGAAGCTACAGCAGCCGGATTTGTGAATCTGAAAGGCCACAGAACCGTTGGAGGCATGCGCGCCAGCATCTACAACGCAATGCCCATCGAGGGAGTGGAAAAGCTGGTGGAGTTCATGAAAGAGTTTGAGAAGCAGAACGAAAAATAGGAGAGAATGAAATGTATAAGATAAATTGTCTGAACCCCATTGCGGATGTGGGATTAAAGAATTTCAGCGGCCAGTATCAGATTACAGCCGACATAAATGAGGCGGATGGTGTTCTGGTGAGGAGCGCGTCCATGCATGAGATGGAGATACCGAAAAGTCTGCTTGCGGTAGCTAGGGCAGGAGCAGGAGTAAATAATATTCCTCTGGACAAATGTGCGGAGAAGGGCGTGGTGGTGTTCAATACGCCCGGAGCCAACGCCAACGGTGTCAAGGAGCTTGTGCTGGCAGGCATGCTGCTGGCGGCCAGGGATGTCATCGGAGGCATCGATTGGGTGAAGGCTTCCGCGGACAATGCGGACATTGCCAAGGCTGCGGAGAAGGAGAAGAAGAACTTCGCCGGGACGGAGATCATGGGCAAGAAGCTGGGTGTCATCGGTCTGGGGGCCATCGGAGTTAAGGTCGCCAATGCAGCCGTTTCTCTGGGCATGGATGTCTACGGCTATGATCCTTATCTGTCCGTGAATGCAGCGTGGAACCTGAGCCGTTCCGTAAAGCATGTGCTGAATGTAGATGATATTTATGCGGACTGTGACTATATAACAATCCATGTTCCCCTTCTGGATTCCACAAAGGGCATGATCAACGCCGTGTCCATCGCAAAGATGAAAGAAGGCGTGGTGCTTTTGAATTTTGCAAGGGATCTTCTGGCGAATGAGAAGGATGTGCTGGAGGGGATTGCAGCAGGTAAGATTGCCCGCTATGTATCTGATTTCCCAAATGCCACAACAGCAGGGCAGAAGGGTTGCATCGTTATTCCTCATCTGGGCGCAAGCACCGAGGAATCCGAGGACAACTGTGCCGTTATGGCGGTGGAAGAAATCATGGATTATCTGGAGAACGGCAATATCCGCAACAGCGTGAACTACCCGGCGTGTGATATGGGCATCTGTACAAAAGC
>JAIDME010000236.1 GCA_029050705.1 Acetatifactor sp. | reverse complement strand
CGGCAGGATTTCCTGCGGACCCACACCCGGCATTTTCCCGGCAATCATTGTACATAGTAAATCTTTCATCTGTTTTCTCCTTTCTGAATCAGGAACAAAAAAAGAACCCTAATAGAATTGTCAAAGCATGGCATGCTTTCAAATCGAATTCCATTACGGTTCTCTGTATAGAACTGATCTATAAACAACCGCACGGAGACAAGACGTAAATCCTTGTAACCGTGCAACGATGGTTACAAGAATCTACATCTGCTATCTCTTCGTCTCAAGCTGTTTAAAATCAAATTGTTCATGTTGTTTGTTCCCTTAAATATGATTGTATATTATGCCACAAGCATGAAAAAAATACAACTGTATTTTTTCGGTGCATTAATAAGTCCGCAGCATTTTTTCGATATATTGCTCTATGTCATCCAGAGTCTCAGGAGTGTCCAGACTCTCGAAGGCATAAGGGTCAAACAGGAGGCCTGCATCCGCGGAGAGGAACGCCCAGCGGGCGCCGTCAAGAAAACCATATTCCGCAAGGTCATTATATTGCAGGGTGGCTCCGTTTTGGGTGCAGATATAAGTGTTGTCATATTTTACAGGCATGAAGATGCCTTCCATTCCCGTGCGGACGGCTTCAGCTACATTGCACGCAGATACATGATAACCTTCCATGATGGGGCAGGGCAGCAGAACAGTGAGAGTGTCGCCCGTGCGGCAGTCTCCGCGGTAGACCTGACTTATCCGGATTTCAGCGATGGCCCGGTATTCTTTCCAGCCGTTGTAGTTCAGCTCGATATTGCGGATGGACACCACGGTTCCCCGGAAGATGACAGTATTGTATTTGTGGAAGATTTCCTCCTCTGTCAGGGGGACGAGACAGGCGGCGACAGATATCCCCGGCACATCCTCTGCATCAATATAGCAGGCAGTGATATTTTTTGAGGCATCGGAGAGTTCGATGGGTATCCGGCCGTGGTCAGCCGGGTGCATCAAAACAACTGCAAAAATGAAAGCTGCAGCACAGGCGGCGATACCTGCCACCCACCTGACAGGGTGGACGGGCCGCTTTGTGCGGCCGGTGTTACTGAGCCGTCCGGGTGTGACCTCGGCAATATAAGTATCATCAATATCGTTTATGGCTTCAAACAGTTCTTCCTTGTTCATAAGACCTCCCTATATCCTTTTTCCGTCAGATGCTTTTTCAGCTGCTGTCTGGTCCTGGACAAAAGCATAGTGACGCTTGCCGGTGTGCGGCCGTTTTCTGCCGCGATACTCCGGACGGAATCGCAGTACCAGTACCGGCGTACAAAACACCGGCGGGTTTCAGGAGACAGTCCGGCCAGAAATGCATCCAACTCCTTTACCAGTTCCCTTCTGTCGATTTCCCGCTCTACAGTGTCTTTTCCTGACAGGCATTCCTCCAGTTCTTCCAGTACCAGAGCAATTTCTCCGCCTCCGCGTTTTTGGGCGTGAACTTGTTTATAGCGGTTGAAGGCAAGATTCCGGGTGAGCTTACCTAAAAAAGCGGAGAGCAGGGAAGGTCTGTGAGGAGGAATGGAATTCCAGGCATGCAGCCAGGTATCGTTGACGCATTCCTCGGCATCCTCTGCGTTGTTCAGAATATTTACGGCAATGGTATTGCAGTATCTGCCATACTTTTTGGCGGTGGCAGGGATGGCGGCCTCATCCCTGCGCCAGTAAAGATCTATGATAACGTTATCTTCCATGAAAAATCCTCCTCTGTCTATATACACAACTTTTTGACACAAATCTAACATAATTATTGTGTACAAAATTCGGAGGAAAGACAAGGCCCTGTTATTTGTTACTGAAAACTGTGACCGGGCAGGGCATTTTACGGTATATTAATGTGAAAGGCCTTATCAATACGGAAGGGAGAAGCGTATGGATGACAGACAGATTGTAGATTTATACTGGGAGCGCTCCGAAACAGCCATATCTGAAACATCAAAAAAATACGGAAAATACTGCAGCTATATTGCTTATAACATTCTGCGCAACCGCGAGGACTGTGAGGAATGCGTGAATGATACTTATATGAGAGCCTGGAATGCAATGCCGCCCCAGCGCCCGGACAGGCTGTCTGTTTTTTTGGGAAAAATTACCCGTAACCTGTCCCTGAATCGGTATGCGAAATATACCGCCCGGAAGCGCGGGGCGGGGCAGACCGAACTTGCCCTGGATGAACTACATGAGTGCATACCGGCATCTGATCGTGTGGAACAGGTTATTGACGATATGCAGCTGGCGGATGTCATAAACGGATTTCTGGATACGCTTCCTGCAGAAACACGGAAAATTTTTGTGCGGCGGTACTGGTATTTAAGCCCGGTCAGGGAGATTGCGTCTGACTATAAAATCAGCGAAAGCAAAGTGAAGATGAAATTGATGCGGACAAGAAATAAACTCAGGAAAGTGCTGGAGAAAGAAGGGATAAGTCTATGAAGGAAAAAAGACTTTTAAAGGTGTTGGGTGAGATTGATGAAAAGTATGTGGAGGAAGCAGCACCTGCGGTAAAAAAGACAGGAGGAGAAAAGAGCAAAGTGGTGTACATTCGCTGGGGCGTGACGGCGGCCTGCCTGTGTCTGCTCTGTGTGTCAGTAATCGCGGTTTCCGGTAGATTTCGAAATCAACTGCCGCCGGACAGCGGCTGGAATGACATACCGGGGGCGGAGCAGACAGCAGTGCCGGATATGGGGCAGACTGTGACGGCGGACAGTAATCAGATGATAGATGGAGACTATGCGGAGAGCGGAGATCAGGTGACAGACAGCGGCCAGGCAGCAGACAGCAATCAGGCTGCCGGTGAACAGGAGATATTTGTTGCGGTCAGCTCTCTGTTTGCAGACGGAAGCGGCGGCATCATCAATGAGGCCCTATTCATCGCAATGGTTCCGATAAACGGGCAATACACAGGAGTATACGAAAAGGTTCAGGCTGTTGAAACCGCTGTATTGTCCGAAAGCAGGGGGAGAAGCATATCCGGCACGGAAGAATGGTATTATGTATCCGGCCATACGGATATGCAGTATCTTATCAGAAATGACAATGAAGAATATTCCCTGTGGAAATTCTCATGTTTTGACAGCGGGGAATATCCCTATAGCGATGTTCTTGAGCTTATATACCGGATTGATTCGGCTGATGTAATCAGTGAAATCAGGATAAATCCCCCAAAAATGGATAATACCAATGGGGGAATGGCCATACAGGAGAAAATCGGAACCCACACGATCGCAAACCGTGAGCAGATAAACACGATATACGAAATCCTTTCTTCCATGACCTGCTACGGAAGCGGCCATTGGGATATGATTGACTATGGCAGTACGGATGCGCCTGCCGATGCAGAATTGCCGTTACATCAGGCTGTATGGCTGGGGCGTTACCTGTCGGTTGTAACGGATTACGGAAATGAAATAGACGGGCTGAAATATACGGCGGTTTCTGATATGTTTTATGAATTTTCAGGCATTGCCTATAATCGGCTGACAGAGGAGCAGGCAGCGAAGGTATGGGAAATTATCGGGATTACGGATGAGAGGGAAGACCGGCGGGGCATGTTATAATATGAATGTGCCGAAAAGCGCTAATTTCTTATATTAAGAAATTAGCGCTTTTTTATGCAACAACTCTTTGTGTCATAAAATGTCGGATTATGTCGATACGGTTGAAGCATACTGTTGTTTTATATTATTCTTGCAGAATAAGTATAAGTCTAAAAAAGTCTGCAAATGGCTGAAACAATACAATGGAATCGGGAAAGGAAGAGCAGTAAATGAAAGGAATACGAATATTACTTTGCTGCATTGTCCTGGGTCTGTTCTTTCCCAAAACGGCCTGTGCAGAGGAAATTGCTTCCGAAAAAGAAGCCATAGATATCATTTTTGTCATTGACTGCAGCGGTTCCATGAAAACGAATGATCCGTCGAAAATGGGGCTGAACATGGTGCAGGCATTTATTGATACCGTGCAGACGGAAAATATTCGCATAGGGTATGTTGCTTACAATGACGTCATCCTGTCCTTTTCAGAACCGGAATCTATGG
>JAIDME010000235.1 GCA_029050705.1 Acetatifactor sp. | reverse complement strand
CTGTACTTTTACAAGAAATATAAAAGGCATTTTTGCGCGTTTCAAAAAAACGTGCCTGAGAACAGGGTGCAGATTGAGAGTCTGAAAGGGCTGTGCCGGGAAAAGCATGTTCAGATCCTTGCGGGGAAACGGAAGAAATATGCACCGAACTGGCTTTTTCCGCTGCTGACGTTCGTTGTGACAGCAGGATATTTATGGCTGGTATACGGAGATTTCCTTAAAGATGCAGTCCCTGACTATGCCCCATTTAATGAGCAGGTATCGGTTTTACGTTCCCTTGGGTTTACGATTCCCGAGGAGTTGGAGGAAGCTTTGTGCGCCTATATAGAAGAAAACGAGATGGCATCATATGTGGAGAGATATCCTTATACATGGCTGTTGAGTAATCTTGCATGGATTGATGATGAGGAGGAGTGGGCGGCCTGGTTTCAGGACGGCGCGGAGGTGTTCTGGTTTGATTTTGAAGGATGGGATATCGACACAGATTATATCAGGGTATTGGAGGGAATGCAAAAGCTTTCCGCAGGCAGTATTTTGGATGATGTGGAAAACATCCGGGAAGATACAGGGAATATAAATTGGGAAATGGGTACGGGAACCATAACTGTTTCTTTGGAATGGAACGGTCAGGAGCATTCCTGGAAGATGGACGTGGAGAACGACTGGATTGATGCGGAGGTTTTGGGAATTTATAACGGCCTGCTTGAGAAGGAAGGAGTTTCCGAGAGATTCTATATGACAGGCGACGATGGACAGGGAGCATTTGTATTTTATTGCACCGGGGAGTGGGCATCGGCATTTGAGGATGCAACCGGTCTGGATATGGAGTCCTATATAGTGAAAAAAGGATGGTAAATGTGACAGGTCAGACGTTGTGAGGAGCGTGCAAATACAAGGAAGCAATGCGGTCAGGTTTTTCGGCATTACGAAGACCTGGCCGTTTTGCTGCATTGAAAAAATGTTAATATTATTGTTGACAATAACATTAACAATATGTATAATGATAACATAACGGATAATAAATAGATGAATCAGGAGAAAGGCAGGGTGTAAAATGAGGAAGTTATCGGATTCAGAGTTTGAGATTATGAAGGTTCTGTGGAGTCAGGAGGCTCCTATGACCTCCAACGAGATACTGGACAGGGTGAAAGACAGGTATGACTGGAAGCTGGCGGGGCTGATGACATTTCTGGCAAGGATGGTTGACAAGGGGTATGTGTTCTGTGACAGAAGTACCCGCACTAACTATTATTCCGCTGTTGTGTCACAGGATGAGTATAAGTTTCAGGAGAGTGAATCTTTTTTGGAAAAGCTCTATGACAATTCGGCAACAAATCTGATCGCTCATCTCTGCAAGGGGAAAAAAATCTCAAAAAAAGAGATAACGGAATTAAGAGATTACCTTGATTCGCTGGAAGGGGAAGGAAAGGAAAAATGACAGGGGAGTTTATGACAGGGGTTTTCAATACGTCTCTGGTGATGGGGCTGAGCATTGCGGCAGCAGCTATTTTACTGAGAGTTGGCAGAAAACGCTACAGTGCAGGATGTAGAAAGCGTATATGGATTTTTATGGCGTTCTGTCTTTTGATACCGTTCCATCTGTTCCGCTTTTCGGGAGCATACACCGCGGGAATCCCTGATGTGATGCTGCAGTCATCTCTTCAGGCTTCCGGACAAGGTATTTCCAAAACGGAGCCGACCGTGATGGATGTGCTCTTTGCCATTTGGGTGTGTGTGGGCGTATTGCTTGCATTTTATTTCACGGCGGGCTACCGGAGGATGTGGGGCAGGATCAGACGGTGGGGCAGCGAATGTGAGGATGACCATGTACAGGAGATCATTGCTGAGGTCGCTGCCGAATGTAAACTGAAAAGGATTCCGGAGGTGCGCATTATGAAGGACTCCCCGGAGGGACCGTTTACCACAGGGGTGTTGAGGAATACCATTATACTGCCGGATGATGCCCTGCAGGAGAGGGATCTGCGGTTTATTTTAAAACATGAGGTAATCCACTGCGGGAATCACGATATATTCTGGAGGTTGTTCTTTCTGACAGTGAATATCATCCATTGGTTTAATCCGCTTGTCTGGTATTTGCGGAAGGCTGCGGAGCAGGATATGGAGATAGCCTGTGATGAGAAAGTCATGTCCATGGCATCCGGAGAGGACCGAAAAGAATACAGCGACGTGATCCTGTCATGGGTTGAGAGGAGCAGATACAGGGGGAGTGCTGTCTCCACGGGATATGTGAAAGGGGTTGGATTCCTGAAGCGGAGGTTTGACAGTATTTTCAGCGGAGAGAAGAAAAAGAACGGCATCCTGCTGACAGGCGGCGTCTGTATCCTTGTATTGTTCATTAGCTGCGCTGTCCGGCTGCCGAACGGCGGCAGGGTGTATGCAGAAAATGCGGAGAATCCGGGAAATGCAGAAAAGAAAATAGTCAGCGATCACGGTTGGGAAGTGAGGACGGATGTAGACGGGGACGGAGAAGCAGACAGGGTGCTTGTGTCGGATAATGACAATGCCGTCTGGGATTCTGTAGAGACACATTTGAGTGTGAGCTTCAGCAGCGGCGAGAGCGTGGGGATAAGCTATCCCGGCCGTTGGATGTCTTATCTTGCGACAGGAGATTTGAGCGGAAACGGGGCAGCGGATATTGTTCTGGTGAAGACCAACTGGGGGAGCCCTGCTTATACAGGGGAGGTCACGGTGCTGCATGTGGAGACGGACGAGGCCGGAAAGCCTGAACTGGTGGAATATCCCGGCAACTTTATTCAGAATCCCGATTTGGAGCCAAAATGGATAGGTACTTGGGAGGACTGTCCGCAGGATAAGAGCATTTTAGTTGACCCCAGTAGGTGGTATTTCTGTATGGGAGCTGCTGTCATCGAGAAGGATGGGAAGACAATGCTTCGTTTGATCGAACTGGTGGATGGAGGGACAGAGAGCGCCGGATGTATAGACTGTTCCTACACGGCGGAGGGCTGGTATATCGAAGATATGCAGATGATCTATGCTTATGGCGGCAGTGAATGGGAGGAGGCGCTGTTGGGATACACATGGGGTTTGGGAACAGAAGCTCCGGAGCCTGTTGAAATCCGGACTTTCACGGAAAAGGAAGTGGAAATCATTCCTCAGATAGAGCAGTATGATTTTATGACGGCCATGGAAACGGGCACCATACAGCAACAGCTGCGAGGTAATCTTCCCGGAGCCGGCGAGGGAGTCTGGTACACTATTTTGATAGATGGTGTGGAATATTACTATGGGAGATATGATGATTATTTCCCGGATAAGGCGGAATTGTTTGCATATGCCATTGTAAGCGGAGAGTATTCCCTGGCAAACGGCATATCCGTAGGGATGACAAAAGAGGAACTGCTTGAACGCTATCCCAATCTGAGGATGGAGGATATGAAAGGAACTGTTCTCAACGGCGCGATTGGGCACATGGGATGGAACAATACAGCGTATCCCCGAAGCATGGCGGGGATGGATGAAGAATTGGATTATGACGGGGCAGAGTACTATTATTGGGACAGCCAGTTCGATTATATAATGATTGCGGATATAGAGCAGGATCCGGATACTCTGCCGCTTTCCGCGGCGCTGATGATGAAGGATGATGTGGTTGCGGCGATCACCTTTTACTATCCCACGGCCGGTTAGCGGAAAAAGGAACGGGAACTGTTGGAATCAGTATACAAAAATTTGTTGGAAGGGGAAAGAAAAATGACAGGGGAGTTTATGATCGGAGTTTTCAATACATCTGTGGTGACGGGACTGAGCATTGCGGCAGCGGGTATTTTGCTGAGAGCCAGCTGGAAAAGTTATAACGCAGGATGCAGAAAAAGGATATGGATCTTTTTGGCGTTCTGCCTTCTGATACCGTTCCATTTGTTCCGCTTTCCGGGGGCATACACCGCGGAAATTCCTAATGTAGTGCTGGGGGAATTTGAGAGCCAGGCAGTAAATGAGGCAGGGGAGCAGGAGCCGGAGGGCGGTGATGTGCAATTTACGCAGAACCAGACCGGACAGGGCCAGTCTGTGGATGAGCTGTTTTCTCAGAGTCCAGGACAGGGGAATTCCGGGACGGAACTGACTGTGGCGGATGTGCTCTTTGCCGTTTGGGCGTGTGTGGGCGTATTGCTTACGGCATATTACGCGGCGGGCTACCGGAAGATGCGGGGTAAGATCAGACGGTGGAGCAGCGAATGTGAGGATGGTCATGTGCAGGAGATCCTCCGGGAGGTTGCCGCCGAATGTAAGCTGAAAAGGATTCCGGAGGTGCGTATTATGAAGGATTCCGCTGCGGGGCCGTTTACCACAGGGGTGTTGAGAAATATTATCATACTGCCGGATGATGCCCTGGAAGAGAGGGATCTGCGTTTTATCTTAAAACATGAGGTAATCCACTGCAGGAATCACGATATATCCTGGCGATTGTTTTTCCTGGCAGTGAATATCATCCATTGGTTTAATCCTTTTTCCTGGTATTTGCGGAGGGCTATGGAGCAGGATATGGAAATTGCCTGTGACGAGGAGGTCGTGACCAGAGCGTCCAGGGAGAAACGGAAGGAATACAGCGATGTGATCATGTCCTGGGTCGAGAGGAGCAGATACAGGGGGAGTGCTGTTTCCACGGGATATGTGAAGGGAGTCGGATTCCTGAAGCGGCGGTTTGACAGTATTTTTAACGGAGGGAAGA
>JAIDME010000234.1 GCA_029050705.1 Acetatifactor sp. | reverse complement strand
GTTCGGTGATGATCTGTCCAGTCAGATGTCCCGGGGTATGGCAATCGTAGTGGCGGGAGGTCTTGCATATGCCACCCTGATGACATTGTTTATCATTCCGGTGATGTATGATATTCTCTTTAAGAAAAATCCGGTCAATGTGGACATCGGACAGGAGAATCTGGATGATGTGCCTGACGATGCGGCGGATTATCTGCGGCAGAAGGCGGAGAGAGCGGAAAAACCGAAAAAAACAGGAAGTTCCAGGGCGCTGTTTCAGAAGAGAAAATAAAGAGCAGTTGAAAAATTCGGTTGACAACTGTTGTGGTCTTTGCTATAATGAATCACGGTGATTGTGGGAGGCATAAGCTTTCCGAGGCACCTGATGCTGCTGTGGCTCAGTCGGTAGAGCGTCGCATTGGTAGTGCGGAGGTCACGGGTCCGATTCCCGTCAGCAGCTTATTAAAAAGCAGAATTCCTGATACTAACAGGATTTCTGCTTTTTGTGTCTGGTTAATCGTTTGCAATAAGTAGGCAGGCTGTATGATGGCGTACAATATGAAAGGATGAGTTATTCTCATCGGGGGATTAAGAAGCTATGAAAAGCGGAAAAGATAAAAAGGATAAGAATATTGTCATGGCAGTATCGATACTGGTATCAGTTCTGGTATTGGCCGCCGGCCTCTGCATTGCTGCAATGCTCAAAGATACCCGTTATTATATTACGCAGTATGCGGACACTACCGGTCTGCAGGCGATGTTTTACACAATAGAGTCAAATAAGGGGGATTTGATAATCGTTGATGGCGGGAATATCGGAAATAAAGATTATTTAAAGCAGGTTATCGGTGAAAAGGGAGGACATGTAGATGCATGGATTCTGACTCATCCGCATCCCGATCATATTGGTGCATTTAACGAGTTATGGAACGAAATAAAAGACGATGTTGATATAGTATATACTATAGATATGGACTATGATGCCTATCGGGAAAAAGCTCGAGAATGGGACGGCTTTGAGGAATATGAGCGCTTTTTGAAGCACATGGATGGATTTGACCGTCTTTCTCTTCTGCATACAGGGGATGAAGTGGAAATAGGCGGACTGCAGTGTAAGGTATTTAACGCTTATGACAGTTGGGTCAATCAAGTCAGCGGAGACCTGTGTAATGATGGCTCCATGATGTTCCGGATTGTCAATAAGGAGGAATCAATGTTGTTTTGTGCGGATGTTGGAAGGATAATGTCTGACAAAATAATACAGGAGTATGGAGATGAATTGAAATGTAATTACATTCAAATGGGGCATCATGGCAACGGTGGACTTTCAGAAGAGTTTTACAGTCTGACCGAGCCTGAGGCGGCATTTTTTGACGCACCCGAGTGGCTGATGAACCCGTCTGAAGGATTAAGCTATACAACTCCGCCAAATCGGGAGATGATGGAGCGTATGGGCGCGAAAATACTTTATTATGCCACAGCACCGAATCGAATTGAGTTAAAGTGATAAATGTTTTAAAAAAACTGGTTCTGGGACTTTCTCATGAGAAATCTGACGGGATACCCTTTCTCATCGCAGACAGAACGGACTACATCCTCTGCGGCATCTACAACATTTTCATTGACGCAGATGATACATATATTTTTTCTGCGGCGGAAGATAGAAGGCTTTACCCAACGGATATAGTAGGAGATACGTTCCTTCAGAAGCTGGCGCTCAATGAGCTGCTTGCATTCAAGGTCAGAAATTTCGCAGAGTTCGATTTCATTGTTTACTTTTAATGTTGTATATAGCGGCTGTTCCATGATGTCCCCTCATTTAAATTTTCATATGTGATTTTGCGCGCCTGTTGTTATTCTCTATACTCGCAAGCACGCACTGACGCACTTCCTTGTCTGCTGGCACAGACAGCTTGCTCGCTAAATGGCCATGCTTCCTTCGGAAGCAGGAAAATCAAATGCCGCTTTGCGGCGCATGATTTTCCACTGCGCTCATTATATCATATTTATATATCAATGTGCAATGGCTTACATCATTACTTTACGGGTGAATTTTTATGTGGTAAAATGTAACTGTTCAAAGTCATGCAGGGAAGGAAGGGGTGAAATTATGGATTTCATTGATAAGCTGGGAGATACCATCGTGGAAAAAGGCAGCAAGATTGCTGATAAGGCGAAGGAGACGGCGGAGATTGTCGGCTTGAAAAGTCAGATTACTACCTGTGAGGAGGTAATCAAAAAGAACTATATAGAGATTGGAAGGTTGTATTATGAGAAGTATCATGACGAACCTGACGAGCTTTTCGGAAAGCAGTGCCGGGCGATTGAAAATGCGCAGAACGGCGTTGCGGAGTTGAGGAAAAGGATTGATGAAATAAAGGGGATATAGGTTCTGAGTAATTTCCGAAAATAAAAGCCGTGGCCTGTGCCATGGCTTTTATTTTAATCAGAAACTTTGTATCTGCTTTTATTTATTGCCCTGCGCCTTCAGCAGCGGCAGCCGCCGCCGCTGCGGCTGCCGCTGCGTTTCGTTGTTCCAGTTCCCATTGCTGGGCAGCCTGGATAGCGGCATAGTCAGGATTTGCATAAAACTCATCGTTATGCTGGCAGTATGCTGCGGTGGGAGGTTCCGTAATATTCTGTGTGCCATCCGGATTCACTGTGATCAGGGTAGAGCCGCCGGTCAGGACAGGATCCTCGATCAGCGGACGCTCCAGTTTTCCGTATACCGGGAAGGGACACAGAGGAGTTGCAGGCAGTCCGTCGTAAGCGCAGATATTACCTTCATAGTGTACACTGCAGCTTTCGGTAGGAGTGGTTCCCTCTGCAAAAATTTCCTCTCTGATATAGTCGTCGCAGAGTCCCGGAATGGGAAGGAGACCGGAACGGGTACAAACTTTCGCACGAACCAGTCCCTCGGGCACATCGAACTGCCGGTCAGGCAGATTCTCATGTATGCGGGACATTATGGCTTTCCAGATGTATTTGGACGTGTTGGAATCCTTTAATTCAACATTATTGTCATAGCCGGTCCAGACGGTACAGGTGTAATAAGGGGTATAACCCGCAAACCATATGTCTGTAGGACCTGTGGTAGTGCCGCTTTTGCCGGCGGTGGCCATGGTATTGCTGAACTTTGCTCTTGTACCGGTGCCGGCGGTCATGACGTCCATCATGGCGCTGGTCAGCAGGTAGGCTGTGGTTTCCTTCAGAACCCGTTTGGTCTTGGGAACTGTGTTATCCAGAATTGTAGTGCCGTCGGAAGCCACCACCTTAGAGTAGAGCTTGGGTTCCACATAGGTTCCCTGGTTGGCGATGGCGGCATAGGCGGCATTCAATTCATAAGGATAGACACCGTTGGTCAGGCCGCCCAGAGCAATGGGCTGCCTGACATCAGTATAGACCTTGTCACCGATAAGCTTGCCGTTTGTCAAGGTGGTAAAACCGAAATTCAGCAGATAATCATAACTCAGCTGGGGGGTGATAACGGTTGTGGTCTTCACCGCCAGAATGTTTATGGAATCGCGGATTCCGGAGCGGATGGACTGAATGCCCCTGTATGGCGTGCTTGTCCTGGAATAGGAGTTACGCACAGGGGTTCCATCATCATAGTTAAAAGGCGCGTCATTGTACACAGTGGCAAGGGTCTGCCCTGCGCTGTCCAGGGCGGGGGCATAGGCCGCGACAACCTTGAAGGTTGAGCCGGGCAGACGGACTGAAGCCGTAGCACGGTTCAGGGTTCTTCTTCCCTCCTTGGTGCCGCGTCCGCCCACTATTGCCACCACATAACCTGTGGTCTGGTCGGAGATGACGACTGCGGACTGAGGCTGGATGGTAAAGCTGATGGACTCCTCGTAATTGTCCTCCACATTATCAATTCCCAGTTCATCCAGAACTGCGGTGCGATAGGTTTCAATGGCCTCGTATGCTTCCTCCTCTGAGGAGAAGATCAGGTTGAACTTGGAACTGACATTCTTTTTGAACCAGGTCATCATATTTTCTTTGCTGTAATTGTGCTTGGTTCCGTCAGCGGTTTTTACTGTCAGGGCATAACTCAAATACAGATCCACCTTTTCGGGAAAATGGTCGGAATTGGCAATCTCTTCGTCGGCGATAGCCTGGATGGTAGGGTCCATGGTAGAGTAGATACGCAGGCCGCCGGCTGTCAGAAGCTTTTCGGCATCTGCCTCGGAGTATCCGCCAATTTTGACAAGGTCATTCCGCACCTGCTCATACAGAGCGTCGGAGAAGTAGGAACCGGAGGTAGCGTTGGTACTCTCACGGTAATCTATATCATAGTTGCCGATCCGCTCATAAACAGCCTCTGTGTCGGCCATGGCCTCATCATACTGAGCCTTGGTAATAAATTCCAGTTCAAGCATCTTATTCAGGCACCTTTCCCGGCGCTCTGCATTTTTTTCGGGATGACGGATGGGGTTGTAACCGGTAGGATTCTGGGTGATGCATGCAATGACCGCCGCCTCGGAGACGGTCAGCTCGCTTGCGGATTTTCCGAAGTAACGCTTGGAGGCGGCTTCCACACCCAGGGTATTCTGGCCCAGATTGATTGCGTTCATATACTCCAGCAGAACCGAGTCCTTGTCATAGACCTTGGTAAGTTCCAGAGCCAGATACTGCTCCTGAAGCTTACGCTTGATTTTTTTGATCATGTTTTTGCCTTCGGAAGTCCAGCTGGTAAAGACGGTGTTCTTCAACAGCTGCTGGGTGATGGTACTGGCGCCCTGGGTCTCGTCTCCCCGGGTCTTCAAAAACTGGTAGCCGGCACGAATCATACTCTTATAGTCAACACCGTTATGCTGGTAAAAACGCTCGTCCTCGATTGCCACAAAAGCCTTGCCCAGATAATCGGGAAGCTGATCTATGGATTCAATTCGGAGACGGTTGGAATTGGAACTGACATACTGGTCGATTTCGTTCCCTGCGCAGTCATAGACAATTGTCGCCTCGCCGGAGGCAACCACGGAGGACAGACGAATGATGGGAGTGGAGGAAAGTATACCTTTAAACATCCCGATACCTGCGGCAGCACCGCATATGCAGATACCCACCATGGCAATCAGAGACAGCTTGAGAACCCCCAGCAATATTTTTCTTTGTATTTTAACCGTTTTAGAATTCAGTGTCTTTTGCTGAGCGCGGACACCTTTTTTTCCGTAGTTCATACTATCACACCTTTCCGGGTTCAAAACCAAAACCCACCTTATTATATCAAATAAAGATATGTAAATAAAGATTTTATTTTCAACTTAATAATCTTAATAATTGTTTCACATTTTTGCAAAAATATGCTAAGCTGTTAACAGTTCACACGTCAGCCTGTTCTGGCTCAAATTCCATGCTTGCATGAGGATTTGAGCTGGCAGGTTGACGAAGGGCACGCCACTTCATGAGCAAAAACAGCTGCGAAGCGGCGATAAAGCGCCGCAGGCGTGTTTTGCGAATGGCGTGCGTGAACGTTGGTTGTGAATACAAACGGAGATAACATGCGTTATGAATAATGGAAGCGGGGATTCCTACCGTGTTTTGGTGGAGGGCGGCCAGGGGGAATATGAGGAGAAAAAGTCCAGGTTTATCGCCACGATCAGAAAGTGTGAGAGTGAGGCGGAAGCTGTCTCATTTATAGAGGAAATGAAGAAAACATACTGGGATGCCAGACATAACTGCTATGCTTTCTGCGTGGGAGCCAGGGGAGAACTGACCCGCTGCAGCGACGATGGAGAACCTTCCGGGACAGCGGGACGGCCCATGCTGGAGGTCCTGCTGGGAGAAGGCATCCGCAATGCTGCGGTGGTGGTGACCAGATACTTCGGTGGCGTGCTCCTGGGGACGGGGGGTCTTGTCCGGGCATATACCCGTGCGGTGAAGGAAGGCCTGAGCCGTTGTACTTTCGGCTGGATGTGCTATGGGACTGAACTGGAAGTAACCATTGATTATAATGGTGTCGGGAAGATTTTGTATCTGCTGAAAAATGAAGGGATAGAGCCCGTTTCCAGCGAATATACGGATAAGGCGGCGCTGCGGCTGGTGGTTCCCGGGACGAAGCTGGAGAAGCTGCAGAAGGATATGACGGAAGCAACCGGCGGGAAGGTAAAATTTGAAAAGATAAAAGAGTTCTATTTCGTTGACAAAGAGAGGCCGGAAAGAATATAATTACCAGAGACGAAAGCATTTCGAAAGGTGGTGGTTTTTTATGAAGAGTCAAACAGTCAGTTCAGACAACCCGCTTCCGGGACGAAGTTCTACCTTAATAAAAAAACCGCATAAGGAGAAATGCTATGGAGAGAAGAAACGATTTGGAGGAGCTGCGCGAACTCCTTGAAAACAAACAGTATACGGGGATACGTCAGTTCTTGTCCGAACTTAACGAAGCGGACATTGCCGTACTTATGGAGGAACTGGAGGAGGAAAGTCTCCTGAAGGTTTATCGGATACTTCCCAAGGATCTGGCGGCAGACGTGTTTTCCTATCTGGAGGTTGAGAATCAGCAGATGATCATCAGCTCCCTTTCCGACACGGAGGCGGCAAATGTCATTGACAACCTGATGGCGGATGACGCGGCGGATCTGCTGGAGGAGATGCCTGCCAATGTGGTGGATAAGCTTCTGGCAAATGCGAAGCCGGACACCAGGCGCGCTATTAATCAGCTGCTGGGGTATCCCGAGGACTCTGCCGGGAGTATCATGACGGTGGAGTATGTTTCGCTGAAGGAGAGCCTGACGGTAACTGAGGCTATTGAGCATATTCGCAAAGTGGGGCTGGACAGTGAGACCATAAATATCTGTTATGTACTGGACGCCCAGCGAAAGCTGGTGGGAACGGTTGGACTCCGCTATCTGCTGCTGAGTGAGGGGGATGAGATCATCGGTGATTTCATGCACGAGAATGTCATCTCTATCAATACTCACATGGACCAGGAGCAGGTTGCGGCACAGTTTAAAAAATATGACTTTACGGCCATGCCCGTGGTCGACAATGAAAACAGGATGGTAGGCATCATCACTGTGGATGACATCGTGGATATTATGGAGGAAGAGACCACGGAGGATATGGAGAAGATGGCGGCTATCCTGCCCAGCGACAAGCCCTATATGCGGACCTCGGTGTGGGAAACTTACAAAAAAAGGATTCCCTGGCTGCTTCTGCTGATGATATCGGCGACTTTCACGGGGGCCATTATCAGTTCCTTTGAGGAGGCCCTGCGTGTCTATGCCGCGCTGATGGCTTTTATTCCCATGCTCATGGATACGGGCGGAAACGCTGGAGGACAGGCCAGTGTGACAGTGATCCGCGGACTTTCCCTGGGGGAGATCGAATACCGGGACATCCCCAGAGTGGTGTGGAAGGAGATACGGGTGGCTGTGCTCTGCGGTTTTTCGCTGTCGGCGGCAAATTTTGCCAAGCTGATGCTGTTTGACAGGGTGGGAGTGATGGTGGCAATGACGGTGTGCCTGACT